>JAADHY010000115.1 GCA_013151585.1 Planctomycetota bacterium | reverse complement strand
GGACAGCCACGCCACAGATCGGCCGTGGTCGTTCCGTACCCGCAGATTCCTTTGGCTGTAGGCACCTCTGCTAAAAGCCGCTCGAACATGTCGATCGCCGGGCGTGTGTCTCCAGGAACTAGTCCCAGCTTCTGGAGAATGTCCAAGTCCCGCTTCTCATTGAAGAGGTCCCCTTCCGGTGTGTCGTCCGTGCGGCCGGAGTTCTGGTACTGATAAACCGAGTCGGCGTTCATTCTCAGGCGGAGGGGGACCTTAGGATAGCTCCGTACGGCGGCGAGAAGGCGGCTCAGTTTCTCATCGCCCAGATCGGCGTCGCGGCCTTCACCGATGCGGCACACGACGCACATCAACTGATAGGGTCGCACGTCGAGCACTTTCGCGTCGAGCGGCGCCGCCGTTTGAGCATCCAAAAGGGGCGAGGCCGCTGCGTCAAGGACAGGAAGCGATCCGAAGGCGAAGGCCGCCATCCCTGCCTGAGTAAATCCGCGTCGCGTCACACGCTCGCTCATCGCTGTTTCTCCTTGCCTGCAGCCAGCGGCTCGATGGTCCTGCCCCGGGAGTGTCGGTCTCTCAGGTTTTCATGGTACCGCTTCCGCTCGCGGCGGCCAACTCGACGGCGACCGTGCGGAGCCGATTGCGGTGTTCGAGAAACGGTGGAAGACAGAAGCTTTGTAGCGAAAACGGAACGGGATGTTCCAAGGTCCTGGAACATGGGCGATCCCCGGGGGAACGCCGCCCGTGGCCGGAAGCTCGCAGGCAGCCAAAACCCAAGCCACGGCCGCGGAGCAGGTTATTGGGGCTTCGAAGCGATCTTCCAAAGGTGTCGGTCGCTGCGGATCAGCAGGCCGCCGTCGATGAGCGCCGGGGTAGCCAGGATGGTTTCATTCATAGGGTTTTGCGAAACGATCCGGCCGCGCGGGCCCAACTCGACGACGAACCCCACGCCGTCCTCGTTGAACACGTACAAGTAGCCGCCTGCCGCCACCGGCGAAGAACTGAACGGTCCGCGCAATCGCAGTTGCCATCGAATTCGGCCTGTACGCGGATCGGCGCATTTCAAGATCGAACCGCTGATGACGTAGACGTGGTCCTTGTACACAAGCGGACTGCAGGTCGTCGGCCGCAGCCGGTTCTGACGCCACACCGTTTCCAGCTCCGAACCGGATTGGGGCAGTTTCAGTGCCGTCAGGCCGTTGGACGGGACCAGCAGCAAGTGTCCGAAGGCCGAAGACGACGAAATCGTCGAGGCTCCTTCGTCATACCGGGCAATCAAGTCGCCGGTCCGCGGCCGAACGACCCACACGCCGTTGCTGGCTTGCAGCACGACCAGTCGCTCAGCGGTCGCATCTCGCTCCCAGACGATCGGCGAGCACCAATTGGCCCTGCGGTGCCGGTCGAGCTTCCAGCGGGTCGCTCCGGTGTCAACGTCCAGTCCCATCGCGAAGGCATCAGTGTCGGCTTCGACTTGGACCACGACCGTCTCGTCTGTCACGACCGGAGACGAGGCCATCCCGAGGCTGATGCGCGCTTGCGGAAAGTCATAGGTCAAACCGCGGAACCACAACAGGCGGCCTTCCCGATCCAGACACGCTAAGTCATTGCTGGAATAGAAAGCGAAAATCCGTCGGCCATCGGTGGCGGGCGTGGGAGCGGCCACGCATGTCTTGGGATGGCACGAGGTGCTGCCCGTCGCCCAGAACTGGCGCTCCCAAACGCGGCGGCCGGTGCGAATGTCAAAGCAGATCACATGCAGCCGCTCCTGTTCGGGGCCCGTGCAACTGGTGAGAAACACTCGGTCACCGATGACGATCGGACTGGAGACGCCTCGGCCTTCCAGTTCCGCCGTCCAGGCGATGTTCTTTCCGTCGCCCCACGCTGTGGGCGGCGCCGAGACGTCCTCGGCCGATGCTCCCGGATGCCCACGAAATTGAGGCCAGTCGGCCGCGCCGAGCTGATCCACGGTGACGGCCAGCAGCACTCCGCAAGCGGCCACGGTTCTGACACAAAAGCATTTCATGTCTTTGTTTCCTGCGTTTCTGGTCTTGTCGCTGATTGGCCGGATTCGACCGGCGAGTTGCCAAGCATCGAGCTTCCGGAAATGGTCCACACCAACTCGACGTAAGCGATCATGGTGACGAAGCCGCTCCGTCGCGCTCCGCAGAAAGCACGGCCAAGCCGGACGGATCGCAGACCCGAAACTGAAACTCGTAGCGCTGAGCCCACGGCTCCGTCTGTTCGTTCTGGCACAACTTGATCAGAATTCGGTTCCGACCGGCCTGGAGCTGAGCCGGGACGCGGAACTGATCCAGAAACATGCCACGGTGGTATTCTTCGCGAGCAAACAGCAGCTTTCCGTTCAGCCACACTTTGACGGCGTTCGGTGTGCCTAGACGGAACTCGACGGGCCGAGACTCGCGGCTGACAAACTCGGCCGTTAAGTACATGACCGCGCCCTTGTACGGAGCCACAGACTTGGCGATGTTAACGATGCCGTACGGGTCGTCGGTGTGGATCGGTACCCAGCGGACCGGTCCAAGCTTGCCAGGGTAGCTCGCCCGCAAATTCACTTCCTTCTCTGGCGGATAAACGGCCGCGAAGCCTTTCCGGTCCGTGTTGTCAAACGGACCGATGATCTGCCAGTCGACAATGAAGCCGAAGTGCCGCTGCAAGTCGACTTTCTGGCCGAGCTCTTTCAACCGCTTCACCAACGCCTCAACCTGCTTTTGGTCCGTCGCACCGGTGAGCGCCTTGCGGTACAGGGCGACGGCCCGGTCGAGCTGATCCTGGCCGCGCAGCCGATCCGCGTCGGCCATCAGCCGGGCAACGGCATCGCGGCGGAACTCCGGGCTAGGATCAAGCAACATGCCCGGAATCAGCCGATCGATCACGGATGGGTCGACTTTCGCCAGCCACTCGAAGGCAATCCGCCGAGCTCGCGGCGCATTGTCGCGGTCAAGAAGGAACCGTTCCAATTCGTCGGCCGGAAGCCCGCGGCCGCCTCGCACTTCCCGATCGGCGATTACCTCGAAAGCATTCAGCAGCCAATTGGCCGCCAACGGGTTGGCTCCACGGATGCCCTTCAGAATCGGTACTAAAGCATCCGGTCCGCACCGGTGCAGGTTCTGCAGAGCTTTTTGAGCTGCTTCATGGCCAGCCCCTTGATGCCCGACCGCCCGGATCGCGTCGATCCACTTGCCAATCGATGCGTCACGGCTAGAGGCTCTCGTTGGGAGCCCTGTCCCGACGGTAAGCGACGAAACAACGATCGACGACAGAAGAAGCACAAACGTCTGATGGTACCTCATGGTTGTTCGTCCCAGTGTGTGGAGTTGTGCGTGCCCGGGGAGATTCCGTGATCAGCCAGCGGCCTGCCAGGGCTCGGACTCACGCTGTGCAAAGCGACGAGGAACCATCAGAGAATAAGTCGTGCGGCTCGGGATGATGGGATGGGCTTTCTGGCCTGCCAAAAAGTGACGGACAGGAATATCCATCCTACAAAACGAGCGCGTTATTCTCTGACGCCCCCCTGAGCTTGCTGATCTCGGCACAACGTCTTCGCCGTTTTTCGATATCTTGCCCGGCACCGACGTCCTCGTTGGCCGCGATTGTACCGACGACGTCCTCGGAGGGGAATCGAGACAAGAATCCTCCGATGCTCTTGCAAACGAACCGGCAGGCTGTCGCAGATTCTCGCTGGGCATGTCTGGCAAAAAAACATCCTCAGCTTTGCGGCCCGTGCCAAATGGCCGCGATCTGCTCAACCGGGACAACGTGGCCGTAATGCTCGGCCCAGGACTGCAACACGCCGGCGTGGGCGGTATCGTTGTCGGCGGCCAAGGCCTCGCGAGCGAACACAGGCGTGTAGCCGAGAGCGAAGCCGTGAGCGGCCGTATCGCGAACGCAGACATCCGAGTCGATCCCGGCGAAGACCAGCGTGCGGACGCCGAGCTTCTTGAGCACCGAATCGAGAGGTGTACCGAAGAAGCCGTCGTAGGTGTACTTGGTGATGACGATCTCGCCATCGCCCGGTTTCAGCTCATCAATGAACTCAGCGCCCCAGGTGCCTTCAATCACGCAGGCAGGCGGGCCCCAAAAGTTGTGCCAGCTCGACGGATTGCGTGCCAAGTCGTTGATCACGCGAAGGTGGATGACGACCACGTCCGCGGCCCGCGCTGCATCCAGCAACCGGCGGCATGGCTCCACGATCGGCTTGATCCACCGGTTCGTCTTTCCCCATTTCTTCACAAATACCCCTTCGTCATGGACGAAGTCGTTTTGCATGTCAACCAGGACCAATGCCGTGTGTAGCGGCGCGATCTGGTCCGCCACCTCGGTGACTCGCTCTGGAATTCGATCGGGCCAAGGCATGGGGCTTGCTCCTTAACGTTGCCGTTGCTTCGGCGGCGATTGCGGAAGGAATCGCCACGCATCCAGTAACAATCGGCTCTCGCGTTTCGATCTGCGGTGGCTTGGCGCCGCTTTAGACTCAACCCGCGCGGCGGCAACGATCTCGAGTTGTAAGGTGCAGGGGGCGCTCAGAGGCTCTGGCAGCGGAATTGTCCAGACGGTGGGCTTGTCGTGGGAGCTCGCCGGTCGCGCCAAAATACCGGGCCAGCCGGTGAACTGAATTCGCCAGTCGCCCTGTTCGACCACGCCGCGCAGTTCGATCGCTTGGGCCTGCGGTGAGGCGACGGGGGCCGACAGGCAAATGACCGCTCGACCCGGCCGCGACGCGGTAAGCTGCAGGCCGCCCCAACCATAGAAGTCGGAGCGGCCGATCGCCATTGGAGCAACCGACAGGTGCGCGTCATGGCGGACCACGACCGTCGTCTCGAGCGCGTGCCAGTCTTCGGGCGCCAAAGGGGCCGGGTCCAGCCCAATCTGGTCGATGGCCAACAAGTAACCACGACTCTCCCGCTGTTTTCCCATGCAAGTGAACCGAATGCGGGCCATCTGGCCGGGGGCTGGGTTGCGAAGCGGCGGCATCTCAAACCGGTACGCTTGCCGATGCGGCCAGAAATCGTAGCAATCGATCGCGACGGGACCCGGCGATCGCCCCAGGACGCGAGCCGTCCATTCGGCCTCATCCAGCGCCGGTTCCAGGCCGTGGGGCGGCGTGTCCATCCGCGTCAGCTCAATCCGGAAAACGCCGCCAGCCGGG
>JAADHY010000568.1 GCA_013151585.1 Planctomycetota bacterium | reverse complement strand
CTTCAAGATCAGATTCAACAACTGCGTGCCAAAGTCTTGCGGCTCGAAGAGGCCCTAAAGCAGAACCACAAAACGAAAGCCGCTCCGGCCAAAAAACCAACCGGTGCCATGGGCATGGGCAAAATGTCCAAGATGTCAATGGACTCCGGCGACCAACCCGCCTCGAAAGCCGGTGCGAAGCCGTCGGCCATGAAAGGCATGCGAGGCTCCGGCATGAAGGGCATGGGCATGAAGGGCGGTGCGATGAAAACCGGGGGGATGGGCGGCAGAAAAGGCATGAGCAGCATGGGAATGCCCGGCAAAGGCATGATGGATGGATTGAAAATGATGGGCCAAATGCAAGGCATGGGCCGGATGAAAATGGCGTCGGCGCTTCCGGGGTTCCCGGGCGCGTCCCACATCTATCACATCGGGGCCACCGGCTTTTTCCTCGACCACCCGGATCACATCGCGCTGACAGCGGAACAAACGGAAAAGCTGAACCAGATCAAAGAGCAAGCGCTTCTCGAACAGGCGACTTTCGAACGAAAGATTGCCGAGGCGGAACAAAAACTGTGGACATTGACCGGCTCGGACCGGCCGGACATCGCTAAGATTGAATCACAGGTTCGCGAAATCGAGCGGCTGCGCGGCGAGAAACGGCTGGCTTTCATTCGCGCCGTGGGCCGAGCGGCAAAGGTGCTGACCGACGAACAGCGGAAGACGCTGGTCGGCCAGCATTCCATGTCGCAGCCCGCCCCCAAAGCAAAGCCGGGCTCGGCGGACAAGCAGCCGACATCGGACGGCGGCGCAGCGCCAGAATGAATTGTCCTGAATCGCCGAAAGTTCCGAAGCCCGATGTTCTGAAGAAAACCCGGCTTCATCGCGTTCCGTCTGGTCATCGTCAAAGCGGAATGAGACAATGCGGGGCGGACGCTGCAGGCGGCGCGCCGCTTGGTCTGGGGCAAACCATTGACGGTGCGGCTTTGTCCGTCAATTGGATTTTGGCTCGGGGCGTTCCGTCTCGTGCCGCGGTGACTCGCGGTGCGTTCCCCGCCATTTGAGCTGACGGTCTTGGTGCTTCCGCGGGGAGCGATCTGTTTCGGTTGGTGGTGCCAGTTTGCCAGAGGGATTGTTTGTGATGAGAAGGGACCACAGGATCGCGTGGCTGGTTGTGTCGCTGGTGACAGCGGCGCTATTCGCTGCGAGCGCTCGGGCTCAGGTGTCTCCAGAAGAGCATGCCAAACACCATCCGAGTCAGGCAGCGAAGAAGGGCCCGCCGGCTGGCAAAGGGCCGGCCGCGAAGGCGGAAGCGGGCGGCATGATGGGTGGCAAAGGGATGGGGGGTGGCATGGGCGGCATGATGGAAAAAATGGGGGCCCCCAAGCCGAAAGAAATGTATCCGCAACTAATGGCGCTTCCTGATCTGCCTCTGGAGAAACGGGCCGAAATCGAGCAAGAAGCTCATCAACGTATGCTTGCTGGTACGGCCCTGTTGTCCGACGGGCTGGAGCGGCTGGCGGAAGCCGCTTCGACGGACGATTTCGCAGCGATGCAAGAGGCCACGGCGATTCTGCGTCAAGGACTGGCCCAGTTCGAAAGCGGTTTGGCCGCGCACCGGGCGATCGCCGAAGGCAAAGCGCCGCGTAATGTGGCTCTTCAGTGGTTTAAGCGAGAAATGAACCTATTACCGGTCGCTTCCTCCGAGCCTGGTTTTCGGATTTGGGGGATGGACGTTTTTCACACGGCGGTGATGGTGGTTTTGACGGCGTTCACCGTCGGTGCGATCTGGATGTATTTTTTCAAGATGCGACGGGCCTCGGCCCTGTTAGAACATCTCGCGGCAGGCCAAGACCTCGGCGCCTCGGGCGAGGCAGCGCAGCCCGCACAGACCGCGAAGCCCACTCCGCCATCCTCGTCCACGACCGCTCCAGCCGCGGCGCGACCACCGGTGGCCCGCTCACTCGACACCGCCACAGAAACGACGTCCCAAACGACCGAAACCTCGGAAGACGAATGCTGCCAGCAGTCGGAGACGCCGTGCGCGACGGAAACGCCGCCTGTGGATCGGCTGGAGGTTTCGCCGGGCTTGCTCCCGGTCGTCAAGCGGAAACTGTGCCGGCTGCGTGTCGCTCGAATTTTCCAAGAAACACCGGACGTGAAGACCTTCCGGCTAGTGGCGTGTCACGGCGGCGCGTTGCCGTTTAGCTACCTGCCGGGCCAGTTCCTCACGTTGACATTGCCCGTGGGGGAAAAACCGATCCGCCGCAGCTACACGATTTCGTCTTCGCCGACTCAGGGCTACTACTGCGAAATCACGGTCAAACGAGAAGAACACGGGGTCGGGTCCCGCTATCTGCACGATGTGGTGAAAGAAGGTGACTTGCTGGAAGTGCAGGCGCCAAATGGCAAGTTTGTTTTTACCGGCCAAGAAGCGGACAGTGTGGTCTTGATCGCCGGTGGAGTCGGAATCACGCCGATGATGAGCATCACCCGCGCTCTGACCGACATGGGCTGGTCCGGCGACATTTTCCTGATCGTGGCATGTCGGGACCCGGAGCACTTCATTTTCCGTGATGAGCTGATTCGGTTGCAGCGGCGGCATCGGAATCTGCATGTGTTTGTAGCGATGAGTCGCTTGCAGGCGGACGTCGAGGGCTACCACCGGGGCCGACTGACGAAAGAACTTTTGGCTCAATGGGTGCCGGACATCGCGTCGAGGCGAGTTCATCTCTGTGGAGCTCCTCCGATGATGGAGGCCACAAAACAGATGCTGACCGAGCTGGGTGTGCCAGCGGAAAGCATCTTCACGGAGAGCTTCGGATCGCTCCAGAAGCCGCACGCAAAAGAAGCCCAAGAAACCGTCACGAAACAACACGAGGCGAAAGAAGACCAGGACAAGGCGGAAGCGCCCGCAGGCCCGACCGTCACTTTCGAAAAATCGGGGAAGTCGACGGCGCTGTGGCCCGATGAGACTCTGCTGGAAGCGGCCGAGCGGGTCGGCGTCGAGATCGACTACTCGTGCCGGGTTGGCATGTGCGGTGTATGCACGGTGAAATTGGTGTCCGGTCAGGTCACCATGGAAACCGACGACGGGCTCGATCCCGACGACAAAGCCGCCGGCATGATCCTGGCCTGTCAGGCCAAAGCGGATGCTGACGTGACAATCGACGCGTGACGACGACCTTCACCGTCAACCCTCAACCGTCAACCCTCGACCAACCCATGAAAGAACGCGAACGAACTCTCGCCACCGGCTTGACCCTTTTGATGATCATCCTGTGGCTCGGCTTTCTTGTCCATCGCTCGCCGCGATTCGCGGGAAGCCTGACGGGCGGCTTGTTAGCCATCACGGGCGGGCTGCTGATGTTGGTGCCACTGGTCTATTCGGCGGTCAAACGCATTCGCCGGCTCAAGAAGCTCGTGACGCAGTATGTTTCGATGCGCACGTTGCTGACATGGCACATCTACGCTGGTATCGTCGGGCCGATTCTGGTGCTCCTGCATACTGGGCACAAGTTCGTCAGTCCGCTGGGGATTGCTTTGACCGGAATGACGCTGCTGGTCGTGGTAAGCGGATTTGCCGGACGCTATTTGATGAACCAGTTCTCGACGGAAATTCGTGAGAAGAAAGCAATGCTGGCGCAACTCCAGGCGGCCTACGAGCGGGCGGCAGCCGGTTTGGCGATGGACCCCGAGCGGGCACGTCTGCTGCGTCCCTTCGCCGGCTTTTGGGGCCGGCTGGCGGCCGCTTTGGTCGTGCATGAAGCGGGCGAGCGGTCCGCAGGAATGGCCACGGCGGGCGTGACAGAGCCCGCCACCGTGCTGAAACTCTCGGACGCGATCGCCGACGTGGAGTATGCCATCAAGACCCACGAAACGTTCAAACGCTGGTTCGGCAAGTGGCTGAAGTTCCACATCGTGATCTCGGTCCTTCTGTACGTGCTCATGGCACTCCATATCTGGGCGGCGATTCACTTTGGTCTTAGGTGGTTTGAATGACCCGGCGACGATGGAAACTGTTGGCTTGGGTGGGGGCGTTTCTCGGGGCGATCGGGCTGTGGTGGGCGACGCCGCCGAACGCTGCGCTGAAACGAGCGGCAACTTGGCAGCGGTTGACCGAACCCGGGAAACTCTCCGCCGCGCACCGTCATTTGGAACAGGATTGCGCGGCCTGCCACGCGGCCGTTCGCGGCGTCGAACCCGCTCGGTGTATCCTGTGTCACGCCAACAACGAGTCGGTTCTGCAGCGGCAGCCGACGGCCTTCCACGCCAGCATCGCCAGTTGCAAGGAGTGTCATCCTGAGCATCGAGGTTTTGGGCGGCGTCCGACCGAGATGGATCATCGGGCATTGGTCCGCATCGGACTTCGCCAATTGGCATCCGGCGCGGCCGACAGCGAAAACCAAGCCCTGAGGTCTCAACTGCTGTATCGGATTGAGCAAGGCGCGGCTCCGCACAAACGAATCAGTGCCGAAGAAGCACTCCTCGACTGCAGTACCTGCCACGCCAACGACGACCAGCACTTCGGCCTCTTCGGGACCGACTGCGCTCAGTGCCATGCGACCGACCGCTGGGTGATCCCCGAGTATCGTCATCCGTCACCCCGATCGACCGATTGTGCTCAATGCCATCAAGCTCCGCCCAGCCATTACATGATGCACTTCAAAATGATTTCTCAAAGAGTCGCAGGCCAGCACCAGGCGCGTGTTGATCAGTGTTATTTATGTCACCAGACAACCTCTTGGAACGACATCAAGCGGGCCGGCTGGTACAAGCATCATTAGCCTCAGGCGAACGACTTTAAGTGGGAAACCTCCGAAATCAGCCGAACGCGAAAACGGCAAGAAACGCTGGGTGGACGCCACCAGGCCTCCGCCGGGCAGCCGCGGGGAGAAAGACGTGTTCGGTCGCGTGCCCCCGCCCCCGTGCTCGCCAGCGGCCACGACGTTCGTATACGTCGCTCCCGGCACCCATGGCCAGAATTCGGTGTGTGTTTTCTTGCAGCGTTTGGCCTGGAGCCAAAACGTTGAATCGCCGAAGGCACCGGCGCATTGAAGTCAAAGCCGACAGGGATGGAGACCGGTTTCACGGAGCGGATTTGCCGCGCAGCATCGTCATTGAGCTGTCCGCTCAGCTTCGTACATCGCCAAAATGTTCTCGGGCGGGACATCGGGCTGAAACAGGTGGGCGGGGGCAAGGATGTAAC
>JAADHY010000055.1 GCA_013151585.1 Planctomycetota bacterium | reverse complement strand
CGTGGCCGCCTTGGAATCCGCCGCCGGCAACCACGGCGGAGAAGCATTGCCCCCAGTGGCCGCGGCCGCCGTTCCATGGGGCTTGCCAATCAATTCTCGGCGTACGGCCGAATTCCCCGCACCACCAGACGACCGTAGTGTCCAACAAGCCACGCTCCGCCAAGTCTTCTAGCAACGTGGCCAGACCCTGATCCAGCTCCGGCAGCTTGGTTTGCATGGCCCGGAAGTTTTCTTTGTGAGTGTCCCAACCGCCGTAATTGATCGTGACATAAGGCACGCCGCGCTGGACCAGTCGCCGTGCCGCCAGACAGGCCTGGCCGAACCGGGTCAGTGCCGTCTCGCTCCACGGCATGTGGCCATAGCGGCTCCGCAGCTTCGGGTCTTCCTGCGAAAGGTCAAACGCTTTAGCGCCGTCGCCGGTGATCATGTCGTACGCCTGCTCTTCGGATTTATAGAAGGCGGCCAGCGCGGTGTTGCCTTTCACGGTGCGGCCAAAGGTATCCAGATGGTGCAGCAGCTCGCGTCGCCCTTTCTGTTGCTCCAAGGATATGCCGCGTGCGACGACGCCCTCCACAGCAAAAACCGGCCGCGACGGATCGCCGCCCGTGACGAACGGCATGTAGCGTGGACCGAGGAAGCCCGCTTCGGAAAACCGGCCTTGCGATTGGGTCAGCACGATGTACGGCGGCAACAGGCCCTGATAGCCCCCGTCGTAGCCTTTGAACAACGAAACGACGGCGCCAATACACGGATAGACCAACCGGTCGCCGGGACGCCGGCCGGTTTGTGTCAGGTACGATGCGGTCTCATGGCCGTTATTGCCGTGCGTCATGCTCCGGATGATCGAATACTTGTCGGCCAGCTTCGCCAGGCGGGGCAGCAGCTCACAGATTCGGATGCCGGGCACGTTCGTCTGGATCGGGTGTTCGAACGGGCCGCAGTAATCGTGGCCGGCCGCCGGTTTGGGATCGAATGTGTCCAGGTGCGGCGGACCGCCGGCCGCCCAAATCTGGATTACCGACTTAGCCTTCGCTTTGTGAGTTCGCGCGGCAGCCAGCTTGGCTGTCGTCTGTCCTCCGACCGCCAGCCAGGCGGCCGCCCCGACCAGTCCGCTTCGGAGTACTTCGCGCCGCGACATCGACGACCGGCCGTGGCACGGAGCCGCGCTCGGAAACGGGAAACGGGAAGCGCTCTTCGTGTTCATATTCGCCCCCTCTTCGGAAACGCAAACAAACGAGGGTGGACACGGGCCACCTGGATTGATGCCGCCACGATCGGCAACTGTGTGTCAATTCTGGTGGGCGGTCCCGAAGGAACGAATCCTGGCGGGGAATGGCCCATCCTATGCTAATGCCGGAACCAAAACTCCGGGCTGTTGATCAACGCCCAGGCCAAATCGCGCAGTACACGGCCTCTTCCTGTCCCGGACTTGCGATACGCTTTGACGATCTGCAGCTCCTCGTCGGTGGGCAGGCGCGAGAGGATCGTCAAGTACAGTTCGGCGATCGCTTCGTCGCTATTTGCCCGGCTCCAGTGAATCAGCGGCTGCAGCTTCGGGCCGCTCTCAATCTTCCGACGGATGTGGCTGGAGTTCAACATGTGCAGACGCTGGGCGGCCGTCGTCAGGTCGCTGCGGTCGGACACCAGGCCAGTATCGCGCGAGCACCGGCCGAATTTTTCCAAAAACGGGCTGGTGATGCTCGCATCGGCCATCGATACCGCACGCTGATCTTCGGGCAGGAACGTGTACGGCTCGGGAATGATCGTGGAATACTGCTCCGTCGTGCCCGTGATCTGGCACAAGGCATCGATCAGCACCTCGGCCTCCAATCGCCGCACGGGATAGCAGGCGAAGTTCGCCGCCCCCCGCTCGTCCTCGGTCGGTGATATGTGTGAACGCTGGTAAGTCGCCGAGTTTAAGATCAGCCGGCACAACTGCTTTAGGTCGTAGCCGGACCGGACCAGTTCCCGCTCCAGATATCCGAGCAGCTCCGGATTGACCGGAGGGTTGTCCGGCCGGATGTCGTCCGGCGGGTGGATCAGGCCGCGACCGAACAGCCAGTACCAGACCCGGTTGGCAATCTGGCGTGTGAACCACGGGTTGTCCGGAGTCAGCAGCCAGTCGGCGAACTCCATGCGCGGGTCCTGGCCGGGTCGCAAGTCCGGCCGTGTCCCGTCGGGGAAGACGGCCGCCCGAAGCGTTTTGGCCGCCTCTTCGCTCTTCGCGTGTTCCAAGTCAAACAGAACCAGCTCTTCCTTCCATTCGTCAGTGCGTTTGAAAGCGATCTGCGAGAAGAAGGCGGCCATGCCCGCCCATTGCTTTTCGGACCACGTTTCCGGACGCACGCCCATGAAACTCAACGCCACCGCCTGGGCGATCTCCTTCGGCTTGCGGCTTTGGACCGCGCGGTAGAAATTCACCTGCGGTTTGCGGAAGTTGCTGCCGCTGGCCGTCAGCATCTGACGCACAAACCGGTCGTACGGCACGTTGCGACGGACGCAGTCGCGAATCCAGCGATGGTAGGCCTGCACGGCGTTCGGCCATAGATTGATTGGGAATTCCGACTTGACGCGCAGCAAATCGCACCATTTCATCGTCCAGTAATCGACGTACTGGTTGCTATCGAGCAGGTGATCGATGAGTTTACGGCGCTTATCCGGATCGCGGTCGTTCAAGAACCGCCGCGCGTCTTTGGCCGTCGGCAACGTGCCGGTCACGTCCAAGTAGACGCGTCGCACAAAGACGCCGTCCGAGCACGGATAGGCCGGCTCCAGCCCCAACCGCTTCAATCGATCGGCCACCAGACGATCGATTGGCGTCGTCCGAGTCGTTTGCTCGTCAGTTTCGAACGGCGCCACCGGCGGCCTGGCCTCTACCGCCCCGACCAGTCCGGCGACAACATACAGAATGCAAAGCCAGAATCTGCGCATCGGACTCGCCTTTTGCAGCGTACCCATCGTCTCCCAGTGTCAGCCATCCCCTACCCCGCGGCCTTTTGGAGTTTCGCGCGCTGAGACGAACGCGACCTCCGCGCATCTGGGCAGATGCTCGTGCAAGGATCGCAGTTCACCCGAGGTCGGGCCGCGCGGGTCTGGCAAAAGCCGCGTCCGTCGGGCGTTTTCCTGAGGCTCGGAGAGTCATCACTGTTGCGCCACTCTTGTCCCCTCCACGGCATGGCCACTCAGCGGCCATTCCAACGGAGCGGGTTGTCGGCTTGATCGGGCCGGATCGGCCTGCCGCTGGATCGGCTTCGCGAGCCCCGCCTCTTCCGCAAAACGCCTGGCCGCTGGATCGCCCGTCTCTTTCATATGAGACAGCAGCAGACATTGCAAGCGGCGTCGGGGCGGAGCAGCAGCCGAGTCGTTGATCCGGTTGATCATTTCGCCGGGATCGTGTCGCAGGTCGTAAAGCTCATCGATGCCGACGGGGTTCCAGCAGTATTTCCACTGGGGCGTCCGGACCGCTCGGATGCCGTACCAACTGCCGTTGTACCATTCATGGCGGTAAAAAGCGACATCCGGTTCCTCGGACCACGCATCCGGCTCACACCGCACAAGGGGCAGCAGGGAACGACTGAAGCGCGGCGCCGGGTCGGGCTTCAGCCCAAGCCAATCGACGACCGTCTGGTTGATGTCCACGATCGAAACGTGACGGCCGACCACGCCAGGCCGCTCGCCCGGAACCCGAATCACCAGCGGAATGCGCATCAGTTCCTCATAGCAGTACGGGCCCTTGTCATACAAGCCGTGTTCGCCCAGCATACTGCCCTGATCGCCCACAAGGATCACCATCGTCCGGTCACTCAGGCCAAGCTCGTCCAGCCTGCGCAGCACCAATCCGACCGCTTGATCGGCCAGCGTGACAAAGCCGTAGTAATGAGCCCGCATCCGCCGCCAGTCTTGCTCGGTCAGGTGTCCGACGTCGTGCCAGTACCAGAGGACGTCGTTCTGGTAACGCGGTTTGTCATCGCTGCGGTGCAGGAAATTCTTGGGGAGGGAAACCCGATCGGCCGAATAAATGGTGTTGAACGGGGCGGGCACGACGTACGGCGGATGCGGCGCGTTGTAGTTCAGAAACAAGACGAAAGGGCGCTTTTGCTGCGACACCTGTTCGAGAAACCGAATCGCCTGCTGCGAGTACTTGAACTCGGCCGTATCTTCGAAACGGCCGGGACGCGTGCCGTAATACTCGGGCTTTTCCTTGAACGTTCGGCCCGGCTCGTAGTAGCGGCGGATCGTCTGGAATTTGCGGGGCTTACGAAAGGGCCGCCACGGGCGCTTCGGCTGTGCTTTCACCACCGGACAGTCGACGCCGCGCGCGTAAGGACCTGCCGGCCCGAGGTGCCACTTGCCGAAATATCCCACGAAGTAGCCGGCCCGATGGCTCCACTCGATCAGGGTCGTTTCGCTCGCATCGAGGCCGATCAGACGCGAGTGCCAAGTCAGGCAGTTGTCGTCCAGACCGGTCTGGTGGCCATAGCGGCCGGTAAAGAGCGTCGCCCGAGCTGGTGAGCAGAGTCCGACGGTCGTCATGGCGGATCGAAATACCGTGGCCGCGGCAGCCAACCGGTCCATGTTAGGCGTTCGAGCCGGTCCCCCGTTGAACCCGGGTGTGTCGTACCGCAAATCGTCGAACGTGACGAGCACGAGGTTCCGATCGAGCGGTCTGGATTCGGACCTCGGACTGGGAACTCTGTCCGCAGCCGGCAACCCGTGCGGCGCCGTGGCCAGGCAGACCACAACGACGAGCAACCGCCGGCACGGCTCAAGAGGATGACGCAATCTCATAGCAGATGTCCTGGCCAATCACCATTTCAGTAGCAAGACGCCCCCTCGGCTCGCTGCCGTTGTTTCAAACGCAATCGGAGATCAATCGGATCGAGGCTGAGCCCCCCGGTACGATTCGGGCGTTGGTCGAAGGGGTGATCCCTTTCAACGCCCTACGCGCGCAGGCGACGGACGCGCGCCCAATCCCTCCGACGGCACGATCTTGTATGCCCTGTCGTAATCATAACCGAACGCCAGGAAGCTCGCCTCTGAAGGGTGAAAAACGGAAACATAATTCCCGTCTCAGGGGTGACAAACAGTCTTGCTGTCTTGCCGGTCGCTGTTCGGGAGACGAGCTCGCCTCCGGCGGCCGCGTCGTGTTGAGCGGCCGTCGTTGTACATTCGATTCAACCGAACTAACGATTCGCG
>JAADHY010000057.1 GCA_013151585.1 Planctomycetota bacterium | reverse complement strand
CGAGGCGGAGGAGTCGCTGCAGGGCATCAGAGAGGGCACCGTTTACGGCACGGTCGTACAGAACCCGTACATGTACGGATACAAATCCGTTGAGGTCCTGACCGCGCTGGCCCAAGGGGATCGGTCTGTCATCCCACCGAACCGGTATATCGAAATCCCCGCCCGCCAGATCCGGCGCGACAACGTCGATGAGTTTTGGGCCGACCTGAAGGAAAAGCTGAAGCAGGCCGAGTAGCGATCAGAAACCAGCATGTCGCCTCTTCCCGTCAACCCGCTGCTCGAAGTTCGCGGGATCACGAAGCGCTATCCGGGCGTCCTGGCGTTGGAGGACGTCGACTTGAACGTGCACCGCGGCGAAGTCCTGGCCGTCATTGGCGAAAACGGTGCGGGCAAGAGCACGTTGATGAAGATTCTGGCCGGTGTGCAACGTCCGGACCGCGGCCAGATCCTCTGGAACGGTCGTCCCGTCGTCATCGATTCGGTTCCGGCGGCTTTGCGGCTAGGCATCGCGCTGATCCACCAAGAGCTGAACCTGGCGGATAACCTGGATGTGGGAGGCAACATCTTTCTGGGCCGCGAGCCGCTAAGGTTCGGACTGATCGACCGACGGCGGATCGACCGTGACGCCGCCCGCTTCTTGCAGATGGTCGGACTGGACGTTTCGCCGCGGCAGCTCGTCTCGCAGCTCAGCATCGGCCGGCAGCAGTTGGTCGAGATCGCCAAGGCCCTTTCGGTCGACGCTCGGCTACTGATCATGGACGAGCCGACCAGCAGCCTTTCGCAGCGAGAAGCCGAAACATTGTTTCGCGTCGTGCGCAGCTTGCGGGATCGCGGCGTCAGCGTGATCTACATCTCGCACCGGCTGAGCGAAGTGCAGCGGATCGCCGACCGAGTGTGCGTCTTGCGCGACGGCCGAAACGCGGGCGAGCTGGGTCGAGCCGACATCACGCACGATCGCATGGTGCGGCTGATGGTGGGCCGCGACGTTTCGCAGTTCTATCAACGCTTGCCCCACGAGCCGAAGCAACCGGTGCTCGAAGTCGACCGGCTGCGCACGCCGGCCTATCCGCAGCACGAAGTCAGCTTCCGGTTGCGAGCCAGCGAGGTCGTGGGCGTGGCCGGTCTGATCGGTGCCGGCCGGACCGAGCTGCTTCAGACGCTGTTCGGCGTGACGCCGGCCGTCGGCGGATCCGTGCGTGTCCAGGGGCGAGCGACGCGGATCCGTTCGCCCGCCGACGCCATCCGCGCGGGCCTGGCTTTGGTCCCCGAAGACCGCAAGCAGCAAGGACTCATCTTGGACATGGCCGTCAGCGAGAATCTGAGTCTGGTTCGCCTCGCTCACGATCAACGATTCGGCTTCCGCAATCGCCGGGCCGAACGCGAGCTGAGCGTCCGAATGATCCGCGAGTTGCGCATCAAGACGCCTTCGCCCCGGCAGATTGTGCGATATCTTTCCGGCGGGAACCAGCAAAAGGTCGTGTTGGGCAAGTGGCTGGCGATCCGGCCTCGGGTCCTCTTGCTGGACGAGCCAACGCGCGGCATCGACGTCGGCGCGAAGGAAGAGATTTACCGGCTGATGGAGCAACTGGCACAGCAAGGCGTCGCCGTGCTTTTCGTCTCGAGCGAGATGGAAGAAATTCTCGGCATGGCCGACCGAGTGCTGGTCATGCACGAAGGACGGATGACGGGCGAGCTTTCCGGGAACGAGTTGACGGAAGAGGCGGTCATGCAGTTGGCCACGGGCGCAGGACCGGCCAGCGCCGTGCGGCCCCCGGATACCGCGGACCGGGCAAATCGATCGAACAGTCCGAAGGAAGCGCCATGAAGAAAATACTGGGCATTGTCGGGCTGCTGGTTGTGGTGAGCATCCTGACCGCGATCAAGAGCCCGGAATCGTTCCTGTCGGCTTACAACTTGGAGAACCTGCTTCGACGCAGCGCGCTGTTCGGCATCATCAGCATTGGAGCCGCCTTCGTGATCATCACCAGCGGAATCGACCTGTCGATCGGCTCGGGGGTGTGCCTAGTCGGGTGTCTGCTCCCGTGGCTGCTAAAGGTCCACGGCTGGCCGGTCGCCGCAGCGCTGCCTCTGGTGTTGATCATCCCGCTGCTGATCGGACTGGTTCACGGGCTGCTGGTGGCCAAGCTGCGAATTCAACCGTTCGTGGTCACCCTGTGCGGTTTGCTCTTGTACCGAGGCGCGATGCGAGGGCTGACCGGCGACCAGGCTCAAGGGTTCGGCACCGGCTTCGAAACGCTCAAGTATTTGGCTCTGGGAAAACCGTTTTCGATTCCCCTGCCTCTGGTCAACTGGATTCGTGACGGCAGTTGGGGCGACTGGAGCCAGTTTGTGCTCTGGGTGGCCTGTCCCATGCCGGCCGTGATTTTGCTCCTCGTCGGCGTGGCGGCCGCCGTGTTCCTGAATCTGACCGTTTACGGCCGCTACTTGCTGGCTTTGGGACGCAACGAGGAAGCGGCGCGGTACAGCGGCATCAACACCAACCGGATGGTGATCCTGGCGTATGTGCTCTGTGCAGGGCTGGCGGGTTTGGGAGGAATGCTGTTCGTGCTTGACGTGAACTCAGCTCAGCCGGTCGACTTCGGCAATTTCTACGAGCTCTATGCGATCGCGGCGGCGGTGCTGGGCGGCTGCTCGCTGCGCGGAGGCGAGGGCAGCATCCTGGGCGTCATCGTCGGTGCGACCGTGATGCAAGTCCTGCGCAACTCGATCACGCTGGTCGGCATCCCAACACAACTGGAGTTTGCGATCATCGGAGCGGTGATCCTGGCCGGCGTGATCGTAGACGAGCTAGTCAAACGCCTGGCCGCCCGCCGTCGCGCCGCGCGCGAGGCCCGAGACCGATAGCCAGAACGGGCCCGTATTCGCCCTTCGGGCGGACCGCACTGGCTTCGGTCAAGGCGTGGCCGGGCCACGGCCGGTCTGAGGCATTCCCCTGAGCCTCGTTGGGGATCCATCGAAGGCGGTATCAAACCACCGTACTCGAGACGTCTTCCGCATCAAAGGGGAACCTTCATGTGGAAGCACACCCTAGTTGGCCGGACGTTTTTGCTTGGATTGTAGCTCTTTCGGCACCAACCAGATGTTCCGATACCGGACGGGATCGCCGTGGTTTTGCAGGAAAAGCGGTCCGGGTTTCTCGTCGGCCCGGCCACCCCCCGGCGTGGGGTGCGGCAACTCCAGGTTCTCGTGAATCACCACTCCGTTGTGGCGGACTGTCACGACGGCGTTGGCCACTTTTTTGCCTTGTTCGTTGAATCTCGCCGGAGTGAAGTCGATGTCATAGGTCTGCCACGATAGAGGGGGCAAGCACATGTTGACCAGCGGTCGGGCGACCTTGTAGATGCCGCCGCACTCGTTGCTTTCCCCTTCCAGCCCGAAAGAATCCAGAACTTGAATCTCGTACTGGTCCAGCAGGTAGACGCCGCTGTTTCCTCGCGCTTGCCCACGAGCGTACGGCATGAAAGGCGTCCGGAACTCCAAATGCAAGTGGAATGCCGCAAACGACTGTTTCGTCCGCGTGCCGACGTCCAGCAGGTTACCCTCAACAATCCGACCGTTCTGCCAGGCGTCGACATGGGTGCCATCGAAGAGCACGACAGCGTTTTGGGGCGGTTTGGCTCCGAGCGTCGGCGATTTGCGAAGAACTTTTTTGCCTTTGATGTCGAGGTTGCCGCTGTCGGCGTAAGCCACACCAGTCACTTCGCCATGCTCGATCCGAAATCGCCCCTCACCGCTTTCGAACTGAGCAATCCCTTCGGCCAGCTTCCCGTCGAGAAAGTATCTGGTGTTTCCATCCCACCCGGCGCCGGGCAGGCCGCCTTCGTAGGCAACCGCCTGAAATCGGCCGTCGCCCAGGGCGATCACCTGAATCCCGAACGGATCGTCGCCCACGGTCACTTCGTACTCGCCCTGGACTTCAAAATCGATGCCAGCCGATTTCGCGTCCAAGAAAGCGGTTTTGATTTTCTTACGATCGGCGTGGCCGGCCGCCCACCCTGCGCCGGTCATCAGACTTAGAACAGCCGCCGCACAAACGAATCGAAGCAGGTTTCTCATGCTCGTTCCTTTCCTCCATCAGAAGTCAGATTACCACAAACGTTGATATCATCGTTTTCAGACAATCCGGCCGATCTACGCCTCATTCCGAACTTGTGTGCTTGACCAGAAGCCGCAACGCCAAAGCTACGCGGGAATCGTCTTCCGGCAAGACGCTGCGCAGGTCGATCAACACGCGATCGTTCTGGACTCGGGGAAAGACCGGAATCGAACCGCACCGGAGGAGCCGGGCCAGCTCGTCCGCCGAGCGGTTGGGGTGTTCTACGTGCAAGACGACCGTCGGCAGCTCAGCCGTGGGCAGCGAGCCACCGCCGACCGGGGCGGTGTCCGACCCGATTGCGATCCGCAGTGGGGCCGGTTCGCCGATTTCCGCCCGAATTCGCTCAGCGCGATCTCGCAAAACGTCCACAGGGGCTGCCAGCAGAGCGATCGTGGGCACCTCGCGCTCGGCGGCGTCTCGCAAGTAGATGTTGAGGGTTGCCGAAAGCGCAGCCAACGTCAGCTTGTCAACTCGCACGGCGCGAGCGAGCGGATGCCGCCGGATCGGATCGACCAGGTCCGCTCGTCCCAAGATGATCCCGCACTGGGGGCCGCCAAGCAGTTTATCGCCGCTGGCCAGCACCAAGTCCGCCCCTTGCTGAAGGCTGTTCTGGAACGTCGGCTCGGACGGGAGACCGAACGCCGTGACATCGACCAAAGCGCCGCTGCCGATATCGTCAATCGCCAGCAGGCGGTGCCGATGAGCCAGCTCGGCCAGCTCGCCCGTCCCCGGTGCCGCGACAAAGCCCACCACGCGGTAGTTCGACGGATGGACGTGCATGATCGCCGCCGTCTCGGGGCCGATGGCCTGTTCGTAGTCTGATAGCCGGGTCCGGTTGGTCGTCCCCACTTCGCGCAGAACGGCTCCGCTGAGCTGAAAAATCTCCGGGAGGCGAAACGAACCACCGATTTCGATCAACTGGCCGCGCGAGATGATCACCTCGCGGCCTCGGCACAGCGTCTGTAGGGTGAGCAAGGTCGCGGCCGCGTTGTTGTTCACGATCAAGACATCTTCAGCCCCGGTCAGCGTTTGCCAGGCAGCAGTAATCTGAAACCCGCGATACCGTCGCTCGCCGGTTA
>JAADHY010000380.1 GCA_013151585.1 Planctomycetota bacterium | reverse complement strand
AGGGACTTTGTTGGAATGGGACGTTGCCAACCCTCGTCCCCTCTCCCGCTTGCGGGAGACGGTGGCTCGCCGAAAGGCGAGCCGGGTGAGGACTCCTCCCTCGCGTCCTCTCTATCTGCCCTGGCAGAGGGCTCGGGGCAAAGTCGTGTCGGGTGGGCATCGCCCACCAGAATGGAGAGACACTACACACAAGCCGCTCCTTGGTGGGCGGTGCCCCCCTACGGGGGCTCCGGAGTGAGAGCAGGCGCACCGGTCGGGAAGGGACCTCGCTGCCGCGCTGCGTTCGGCCGGATGCCTGCTGCCGTCGGGCGTCTGGACGGACGCTTTTGAGATCATCGGCCGGCGCTGCTGGCCTTCCATCCCAAGCGCTTCCCAAACGAGCTCTGGTTGCAGGCGCACCGCCCATTGGCTCCGGACGAACCAATTTCGTGATGGGGCACTATTCAGCCGGCTGGTGTCCGTCCGGCTTTCCAGCCGGACGCATGAGGATCCTAGTCGGGCAGGAGGCGCGTTGTGGCGATATCGGGTCAGCCTGGAAAGGCTGACCGACCGATCTGCCAGTCGGCAGAAGAGTCACCGTGATAGCAACAGGTGAGATGTCCTGGACAGACAGGCATCCCAATCGTTATTGCCGAGTCTCGAAAAAGGAGGGTGTGCAAGAACCGGGCGGCAATTCCAGAAAAACGCAGAAACCAAGGGTTTTGCACGCGTGCAAAACTGGCAAACGTCGAGGTTAAGAACTGCCAAAAAACAAGTTGCGCGGGGTGGGATAGGCGACGGGCATTCCAGCCCGTCAAGAAAGTGCCGGACGGGAATGTCCTCCTACGAAATGAGCACGTTATTCAGTGACGCCCCCTCACCATTCTGGCTTCAAGCCTAACGTTTCGGCGAGCCTTTCCAGTTCGGCCACCGTGTCGCGGTGTAAGGCGAGCCCGTGTTGCCTGCAGTGCTGAGCCCGTTCCCACTCCGCCTCGCCCGGTAATCGCACTCGGTCGAAACCGTTGGCGGGCGGAAGTTGGCGAATCTGCTCCACCGCTTCTTGAACTCGGTCCAAAAAGCGCTGCGGGTCGATGAACTTGCTGAAATCGATGGCGTAAAAGAAGTGCTCGATCGGCTCGGTCAAATACCCGTGCCTTTTCTGTGACGGCATTTTTCCCCCCGCCAAGGGTCCGGCCAGCACCGAGCAAACGAGCGAAAGCCCAAAGCCGTGGAATCCACCTGCCGGCAAAAGGGTGCGGGCAGCGTTCGGGTCTTGAGTGTCTCGTCCGTCGGCGTCCAGCGTCCACCCCGCCGGCAAGGACATCCCGTAGAGGGCGTGACTTTTCACTTCCGCCCAGGAAGCTCCCGCACAGCTCAGATCAAGCACCAGCGGCGCGCCCTCGCGGGTGGGGATGCCCCACGCCAGCGAATTGTCGGCAGTGGCGGGAGTCCGGCTGCCATAGGCGGCTACGGTCGGCCCGGAGGTACTCGTCGTGCAAAAACCGATCAGACCATCATCGACGGCTAACTGAACGTACGAAGCTGCTGCTCCAAAGTCGCGACTGCGCTTGACGGCCACTGTTCCCGTGCCGGTTTCCCGGGCCTTCCGAATGGCCAGTTGCATCGCCTTCGTCGCCGCCACTTGGCCGACTCCTTCGCCGGCATCCAGCACGGCCATGGCGGCGCTCTCCGTTTCTGTGATCATTTCCGCACGGGGATCAATGTCGCCGGTGTCCATCGCTGCGATCAACTGGCCGAGCATGCGGCAGCCGTGAGCATGCTTCCCTCGCAGGTCCGCGTCGATCAGACGATCGGCCGCCATGTCGGCTTCGTAGCCAAACATACCTTTCCGTTCCAGGACGCTCGAAATGAGCTTCCGGAGTGGCTCGATGGGGACCACCGTCTCCTGCGACGGATCAGACGGAAAAGGCACGTACTCGGTCATCGTCGTGTTCTCCCTCGGATGCTCGGCTATCAGAGACAGTTTTTCACGACCGTTCGGCGCCGGGGTGATCTAACCGCTCCAGGTCGTTGGCCTCATTTTGCCGGTGTCCAAGTGAATTCACAAGTCCGTTTCCCCACTTCGTCCGCTTTTGCGACGGAGCTCCCAGGACGCCCTGGCGGCCAAACCGTCCGCATCCCGTCGCGAGCTTGAATCACGAGGTTGCGATTCCCGCCCATCTTCAGCCGCGGTCTTCTCGGCCCACCGCGTCAAATGCTGCTTGCCGGACGCTTCGAGCCCGAACTTGCCGGCAACCCGTTTGACCGCTTCGCGAACGCGAGCTAGGGTTGCAATGCCTGTCAAAGCGCTTGCAACTGGGAGACACATCATGGGCGTTACAAAGACCTGTGTGTTGCCGCAAGGCAACACGGCTTCACCCGCCGCGCCGCGGCCCGTCGAAACGGAAGTGTCTGCTCTTCTGCAAGGCTTGGGCGAAGTCGAACGGCTGCTCCAATCGCTCGTCGCCAGTTGGCATCTCACCCCCGCCATTCTTCAAAAACGCAGGTGGCACCGCGTGATCTACCGCAAGCCACTCGTCGTGGTCCCCATCCATGAGCAGAAATGGGAAGCGGAGGGAGAGCCGCGAATCGTCGACGGACGCGATCTATCGCTGGGCGGCATTTCTTTTCGCCACATTGCGCCACTGCCTCATCGTTTTGTGGCGCTGCATTTTCGGCCGGAAAGTCGTTCGACCCCGTGGGTCGTCACGTATTTGACCTGGTGTCGTTTCACGACTGACGGAAAGTACTTGAGCGGCGGGCGTTTTGTCCGGACAGCCGAACTGGCCGTCGAGTGCGGAACGGACTGGCGCAGCCTGCCCCGAGCGTAGGACTTGACCGTAATCCAGGCGCCGGCACATTGGAGCGGGTCCGGGACCGGCTTCAGTTGCAATGGGCCAACCGGGCTTCGGCTGTCCGTAAATAGGCGGAAAGGAGCGGCGTGTCGCTCGGCGGAGCTTTTTGCAAACAATCGCGTAGCAGTTCAACGGCCTGAGGCAGTCGCTCCGCTTTGGTAGCCAAGATCGCCAAGGCACGGCGTTCTTCGTAGCTGGTGGGCTGTAAGGCGAACAGCCGCTGCTGAACGCGCCAGGCGGCCGGCCAGTCCTCCTGCTGGATATGAGCGATCTTCAGACGATTCAGCAGGTGCAGGGCCACTCGGCGCGATCCTGCCGGTTGCAGCCGGCCGCGGACTTCTGCCGGTTCGCCGACGTCGGCCAGCCAATCTAGACATTCATCGATGTCCATCAATCGGCCGCGATCGTAAGGATCGAGAAAGATCGGCCCCTCCGTCGACTCGTAGCGGGTCAAGAACCTCTTCGGCGAAGCGACCGGCTGCAGGTCGATCTGGAGCGTCTGAGCGACAATGAAATAGAGCACAGCCAGACCGATGGGCGTTCCTCGCCCGGTCTCGATGATCCGGTTTAAGTAGTATCCGTCTGGCGTCGCCGATGCGTTCGGATCCCCGATCAAACCGTGTTGCTCGGCCAGACAGTCGGTCAATCTTCGCAGAGCATCGTACTCCGACCAGGCCGTGGCGACCGGTCCGAGCAATTCATCGTGCCGTTCCTGTATCCACTGAAGCGTAGGGGCTGGGTCCAGTCCCCGCTGCCCGTCGGCAGCCAGTTCCAAGGCGAAGCGAGCCCAATCGACCCGCTCGGTCCTCAGCAACAACTTCGAAAACTCCGTGCCGGCATATTCGGTCAAGTCATCCATGAGGGTTTTCTCCACTTTGCGCCATAGATGATATTTCGTTGGACTTGAAGGGAAGAATCGAGCCGAAGGCACCGCTCTCATTGTGCAGCACCGACGGCGTGCTTCGGGCATGCGCTCCGCCGTGGCCGCCAATCGCACCGGTTAGGGTGTTACGGTGTTACGCCACAGCACGAGCCTCCGGTGGTAACAGGCGCGAGTACAACATTCCTATTTCGGAAGGGATACGCGACCTCAACGAGTCCAGCGTCCGAGGCCGCACGCCGGGATAACGAAAAATCCCACAAGGTCATGGAAAATGATGGACGAGAGAGAGGAACGGAGGATGGCTTGCAAAAAGCCTCAATGGGAAGGTGGCGGGATTCTAATCAGACGGCTGCGGCTTGACAATTGCGTTTTCACGTCGTAAACGACAGGAAACGCAGGGCGAAGCTTGCATGGCGTGCGCAGGTCGAGAGGGCGGCTCGCCAAACGATGTTTCTTTTTCCCCGGCCCGAGGGCAGAAGATGCCCGAAGGCGCCTGCCCGTGTCGCAGTCGCGACAGGCAGGGACAAGGGCTGCGTCCGTTACGGATGCCCGCCCTCATCCGCCTCGCTGCGCGAGCCAATCACTCCCGCCGCCGGAAGAGAGGACAGCCTTCGCAGGCCGGTCATTGAAATCCCGAAGTGCATCGTACGTCCAACGACGTTCCGGGAAAAACTTTCGTCGCGATTGCTGGTCCAAACTGTGCTGACGGACGACTGGCTTTCGCCAAGATCTCTTTTTGGGAAACTCAGGCCATGGTGCTTTCAACTATTGCGATGACGCTTCTTTTGGGCCCCTTCGGCCAGCTCGAGCCCGGCGACACCGTTCGGTCCCTCACGGTGGACGGCCGGGAGCGGACCTACCTGGTTCATGTTCCCCCCTCTTATGACGGAACCAAACCGTTTCCAGTCATTTTGATTTTTCATGGTGGAGGATCGAATGCCCGGCAGATGGTGCGTTTTTGTGGTCTCAACGAAAAAGCCGATCAAGCGGGATTCCTGGCCGTTTACCCGAACGGGACTGGACGCCGAGAACGGATGCTGACCTGGAATGCCGGCAACTGCTGCGGTTACGCCCGATGGCACAACGTCGACGACGTCAAGTTTGTCCGTGTATTGCTGAAGGACCTCGGAAAGATTGCAAAGATTGACCCGAAACGTGTCTACGCCACAGGGATGTCGAACGGCGGGATGATGGCCTATCGGCTGGCGTCGGAACTTTCAGAGATGATTGCGGCGATCGCGCCGGTCAGCGGGCCGATGGGAACCGAAAAGTGTCATCCCAATCGACCGGTATCAGTGATCCACTTCCACGGGACGGAGGACCTCTTTGCACCGTTCGAGGGCGGACGGGGCCGGCGAAGCATTTCGCAAACGGAGTTCTACTCGGTCGAGCATTCGATCCGCGCGTGGGTGAAAGCCAACGGCTGTCCGGAAGCCCCGGTGGTGGAGAACGAACCGGACCGGACCGAAGACGGCACCACAGTGGTTCGGAAAACCT
>JAADHY010000216.1 GCA_013151585.1 Planctomycetota bacterium | reverse complement strand
TCGGAAGTTGCCAAGACACTGAGCGTACTGTACCCCGGCACGGTCGTTAATGAAGACCGCCGTTACGGCCGGATTCACATTTACGCGACCCCGAGCGAACAGCGGGAGATTGCGGCGTTGATCCGTCGGCTGGACGGCATGACCGGTGGCACGACTGTCGCCGTGATTCCGACAGGGCTGATGGACACCGCCACGCTCACTACGACTCTGCAGGCGCTCTTCGGTTCGGACCCAGAGAACTCGCCATCGATTGTCGCCAATCCCGGCCAGTTGGTCGTGCGCGGCACGCCCGAGCAGGTGGCTCAAGTCCGTTCCTTGCTGGAGCAGATGGGGGCGGGCGCCGGTGCGGGCCGGTTCGGCACTGGCCGGGTCCGGACCATTCCGCTGGGCAGCCGCGACCCAATGCAGTTCCTGCGGTTGCTGCAAAGCGTGAGTCCGTATCCGATTCGGGTGCGGGCGGTCCCAGGACGCGGGCCGATCCAGGATGAGCGCGTGCCGGCGGCCACAAGCCCCGTGGTGCCTCAGGTCGAGCCTTCGTCGTCTCCTCGGCGGCCGGACGTTTCCCGACCGCAGCGACCTACGTCACGCCGAAACCCGGACCGCTTCCGGCGCGAGTCCTATCGCGAAGAAGGCCGTCCGGAGCCGGCGCCGGCTGGCTCTGCGGCCGGCCCTCGGTCTGACGCGAGCCAAAGCGGTCCGGAATCGTCGCCCGCTGCGGACCGACCGACCGCGGCGCGCGGATCGATCCGGTCGCATCCGTTACGCGTCATTTTTGCGTCTCAGCAACAGGAAGAGCCGGCCCAGCACGAGACGCGAGCTCAGGCCACGCCGGACAAGCCGCGACGGCAGCCAGAAGCCGCGAAGGGCTTGTCTGCGAGGCCTCAGCCCGAGCCGGCGGCCGCGGCGCCCTCACCGACTTCGGCTCCGCCCGACGCCGCGAAGCCGAGAGCGGACGCAGAAGCTCAACCGAAAGAACGACCGCCCACTGACTCCGGTCCGCAGCAGGGCACAGCAAACCGGGCCCCGGAAAAGCGTCCGGAAATCGTGGTCGAGGTCCAAGGCAACAACTTGGTCATCAGCTCGGCTGATGAAAAGGCCCTCGATCAGTTGGAGCAGTGGATTTACATGCTAGCCCAGCAAATTCCCGAACAGACGGGGTGGACCGTGTTTTATCTTCGGTCCGCGGATGCGACGGAAGCGGCCGCGATGCTGGAACAGCTTTTTCCCGACAGCACGGTCGCGACGGCAAGCTCGAGCTCGGGGCTGATCGGTAGCCTCTCGCGCTTCGGCAGCAGCGTGATGCAAAGCACAGGGCTGTCGAACGTGGCCTCCACGGAGACGCTGCAGATCATCCCCGAAACGCGACTGAACGCGCTGTTCGTCAGCGGACCGCCGGATAAGGTGCGCGACGTTGAGAACGTGTTGAAAGTGTTGGACGCTTCCGAGTTGCCTGAGCAATTGCGAGACCGTGCGCCACGGACGATTCCGGTTGAGTACGCCGATGCAACGCAAGTGGCGGAGATCATTCGCAGCGTCTACGCGGTTGAGATGGGCCAGTCGCAGCAGTCGTCGGCGCGCGGAGGAACTCCGCCGGGCGGACCTTTAGCGGCTTTTCTCGGCCGGGGCGGGTCGCGCGGCGGGTCGCGTGCGGCCGAACAGGTGAAGCTCACCTTGGGCGTCGATACTAGCACGAACCAGATCATTGTGTCATGCAATGATTCCTTGTACCGGCAGATCGAAGCGTTGGTGAAAGAGCTGGATCAAGCCGCTTATGAGGCGAGACAGACCGTTCGCGTCGTGACAGTTCAGCATGCGAATGCAGAAGCGGTGCAGCAGGCGCTGACTTCGATGATACCCAAACTCAGCATCACGACCAGCACGGGCACCTCGAGTGTGAGCTCATCGCGGACGTCTCGTCCTGGCACGCCTCCGCCGCGTGTTGGCGGCGGTCCGTCGCCGGACCAGATTCGAGCGTTCTTTCTGCAGCGGTTGCGAGAGCGGATGTCGCAGGGAGGACGCAGCCCCTTCAGCCGAGGCAGCTCAGGCTTTCGACCGCCGAGTCGGAGCTCCAGCCGCGGCTCCAGTCGATTTCGTCCGCCGAGCCCCTTCGGCGTGCGACCTCCGACCCGACGAGGTCGCTGACCGCCGTTTCATCGGCCGATTTGCGTCGGCAGAAAAGCGACACATCCGCACGGAAGCTCGCCGATCCGGCAGGACGGTTCAATTAAACTAGCTTGGACCCACTCATGAATATCGCGGACGTTTTGGTCTCGCGCAATCTGGTGACTCGCGAAAGCGTCGAGGCGATCGCGAAGGACTTGAACGGTCAACGGCTGGACCGCCGACTGATCGAATTGGGCATCGTGAAGGAGGAAGATGTCCTTCGGGCCTTCGCCGATGAGCTGGGCATGCGCTTCGTCGATCTGAAAGACTTTCAGGTGGATCGTGAGTTACTGGCGGAGTTTCCCACGCGAGCCATTTTTCGGCACCGCGTTTTGCCGCTCGAAAAACACGACGACCGGGTCGTCGTGGCGATCAGCGATCCCTTCGACTTCGAAGCTTTGAACGAACTGAGCTCCGTCAGCGGCTACGAGCTGGAACCGGTTCTGGCAAGAGCGGACGACGTCGATGACTTGATCAAAGAGAATCTGGGCGTCGGCGGCGATACGATCAATGAATTGGTCGCTCAACGAGCCGCCGAGGAAGTTGAGCTGCTGGAAGAGATCGAGCCGGTCGAAGGCGAACTGGTCGAAGAAGCTCAAGCGGCGTCCGTCATCCGGCTCGTCAACGAGCTGCTCATTGAGGCCCTTTCGCTGAACGCAACGGACGTACATATCGAGCCGCAAGACAAGGGACTACGCATCCGATACCGCATTGACGGCATGCTGCGGATTCAGCCGGTCCCGCCGGAGATCAACCACTTTTACGCGGCGATCATCACACGGTTGAAAATCATGTCGCGGTTGAACATCGCGGAGAAACGTCTGCCGCAAGACGGACGAATCAAGTTGCGCGTTCGCGGCCGGGAAATCGACGTGCGGGTTTCCATCATTCCGATGATCCACGGCGAAGGGGTCTGCCTGCGTCTGCTCGACAAGGGGCGGATGGTCTTCGACCTGGCCAATGTCGGCTTGCCTGACCGGATGATCCGGATTTTCCGCGAGGTGATTACTTTTCCGCACGGCATCATTCTCGTTACCGGCCCGACCGGTTCCGGCAAGACCACCACGCTCTACAGTTGTCTCAACGAGATCAATAGCCCGGAAACGAAGATCATCACGATCGAAGACCCGGTCGAGTATCACATGGAGGGCATCAACCAGATTCACGTCCATTCTAAGATCGGGCTGACCTTCGCGCATGGGCTGCGGAGCATTTTGCGTCATGACCCGGACGTGATCTTGGTCGGCGAGATCCGAGACGGGGAGACCGCGGAAGCCGCCATTCAAGCTTCGCTAACCGGTCACCTGGTCTTCAGCACTCTGCACACGAACGACGCGCCCAGCGCTTTCACCCGGCTGATCGATATGGGGGTTGAGCCTTACTTGGCGGCGAGCACGGTCGAAGCCGTGATGGCTCAGCGGTTGGTCCGGGTCTTGTGCAAAGAATGTCGCCGACAGGAACCGCCCGATCCGGACGACTTGCCGAGCGATTTTCCAAGGCCGCTGCCAGAGTTCTTGTGGGTCCGCCAAGGGTGCCGCGAATGTCGCGAGACGGGCTTTTCCGGCCGGACGGGCATCTTCGAGCTCTTGCGCACGGACGATGGCGTGCGCCGGCTGTGTGTCGAGCAGGCCAGCGCGTCGGAGATTCGCCATTATGCTTTGAAACACGGCATGACCACCTTGCGGCAGTGCGGGTGGGAGAAGGTGCTGGCGGGGGTCACGGACGTGGAGGAAGTGAAACGAGTGACGAAAGGGGACGTCGAGCAGATGGGCGAGTGGGGCTTGGGCGTCTTGGAACAGCGACAAGAAGAAAGTCAATCGAGCTGATCGGCTATGCCGGAATTCGAATACGTTGCGCGGGACAAATCGGGACAAGAAGTGACCGGCGTGCTGCCGGCTGGCAGTGAGATGGAAGTTGCGACTCATCTGTCCGCTCAGCAGCTTTTTCCGGTGCGCATTGAGCTGGCTGAAGCGGCTAAATCCCAGCAACGCCACGCCGGACGCCGTGTCAGTGCCCGCTACGTCGCTATCTTCTACTCGCAGCTTGCGGACCTGTTGCGTTCCGGTGTCCCCTTGTTGCGAGCACTCGACCTACTCGAACGCCAGGCCACCAATCCAGCCCTGAAGCTTGTCTTGCGAGATGTGCGCGATCAAGTGGCCGACGGCATGGCGCTGGCCGACGCCATGCGCCGCCACCCGAAGGTTTTTACCGAATTGGCCGTGAGCATGGTCCGGGCCGGCGAAGAGGGCAGCTTCCTGGAAGACGTCCTCAAACGAGTCGCCGACTTCACCGAGCATCAAGAAGACTTGAAAAGCCGGTTGATCGGCTCAATCGCGTACCCCGCCTTTCTATTGGTCATTGGCAGCGTCATTGTCACGACGATGATCGTGTGGTTCGTGCCAAAATTCGAGCCGATTTTTGCACGCATGGAGCAACGCGGGCAGTTGCCGTGGGCGACGACCGCCCTGATGACACTGAGCCACAACCTGGGCCGTTTCGGGGCCTATTTTCTGATCGCCGTCGCCGCCGGGCTGATCTTCTTGTATCGGTACGCTCAGACCGAGGAAGGAAAGTACTTTCTTGACGGGCTGAAGCTGAAGATCCAAGGCGCGGGCGCAATCGTCCGTAGCCTGGCGATCGCTCGGTTTTGCCGCATTTTGGGGACGCTCTTGCAAAACGGGGTGCCTATTTTGCAATCGATCCGCATTGCGAAAGATGCGACGGGAAACCGGGTCCTGAGTCGCGCGATCGCGGAAGCGGCCGACAACGTGCAGGCCGGAAAAAGCCTGGCGAAGCCGCTGGCGGCCAGCCGGCAGTTTCCGGAGGATGTCGTGGAAATGATCGCCGTCGGAGAAGAGGCGAACAACTTGGAACAGGTCTTGATCGATATCTCGGAAAACATGGAGCGACGAACGTATCGACAGTTGGACTTGTTTGTCCGGCTTCTGGAGCCGGTCATGCTGATGGTGATGGCCGGTGTCATCCTGTTTGTGGTCGCCGGGCTGCTGCTGCCGATCCTGCAAAGCTCGAGCATCTTGTAGCCCGCGGCGACCCGCGGAGAATCGAAAA
>JAADHY010000169.1 GCA_013151585.1 Planctomycetota bacterium | reverse complement strand
GAGGTACTGCCGCGCAAGCAGTCAAGATCGCTGCTCGGAAGACCGAAACCGGTTGGGCAATCGAAGCCGCCGTTCCCTGGAGCGTGCTGGGCGTGGCGCAGCCGCGCGAAGGCATGCCGCTGCGCTTCGAGATCGGGCTCAGCGACACAGATTCGCCAGAACCGCGACAAGAGTCGCTGATGACGACTTCTACGGCCCGCTGGGCTCATACGCGTTCCCGCCTCGTGTCCACCGTGCTGGCTGGCAGCGACGGCACGGCCCGGCCGGCTGTACGACGGGTACCGATTCTGGATGAGGTGCGACTGCGGCGAGGACAGAAGAAAACGCAGACCTTTTCCGCGCCGGCCGTCCCGGAAGGACGGGATGCTCTGCTGGTTTTCCAGGCCCGTATGGACCATCCGAAAGTCGCCGGCTACACGCCGGCCTTACGAGTCAGATTGAACGGCACGGCCCTTTCAGGCAAACGGTTCGTGAACAAGCCGCTTCGCGTCCCGGCACGCGGCGGCTCGGTGTATTCGATGGCGGCCGGCGAACGGCTCTCTACCTTCTACAGCCCCGATTTCGTCAAGCCTGACTTGCACCCACACTACGGACTTTTGAAAGGGGTCAAAGCGTGCCTGTTCGAGCTCCGCGTCACGGACTTACTCCGCGAGGACGCAAACGAATTGGTGTTCGAAAACCAAGCCCACCCGTCCATCCAACGGGAACTGGTCATCGCCGACGTGCGAGTCGAGTTCCGGACGCCGACGGTCCAGCGGAAGCGCCGCCCGGCGCCCACCGGTCCCTTGGCCGTGATCGAACCACGCCAGCGTCTGGTGACGGACTTCACGGTGGAGAGGCCGGCCAACGAGCCCGCTGTGTTGCGCATCGCAGTCGCCGGCCAGACGTTCGAAGTCCGCAGTCGCTTTTCCACACCCGAGCCGAAATGGGTGACTGGCTCAAATCGCTACTTCCGCCTTCAGCGTCGCATCGAGAAGACCGGCGAAGCCGTAATCGTGCGCGACACCTTCACGAATCTCACGTCTGAGAATCTTCCTGTGATGCAGCGCCATGAAGTGACGCTGGGCGATGCCCTTCGGCGTCTCTGGCTGGCCGGGCTTGAACGCCTCGCTTTGAGTGGGTCCGTTTCCGAGCCGGCCAATCCGACCTCTTTCGGCGCCGTCGCTGAGTCCGGGATCGGGCTGTTGGCGATGAGCGACGTCATGCGAGTCCATGTGACCAACTACGCGTTGCCAGGCGGCGTGCTCGGATTGGCCGATAACTACCTGGCTCTGAAACCCGGAGCGACTTACACGGCTGAATGGGCCATCGTCCCGGTCGATCGGCCCGATTATTGGCGGTTTCTGAACGCCGCCCGCCGGCTAATGGATGCCAACTTCACAATCGACGGCGGCTTTTGTTTCTTCCGAGCGTCGCCGAGATTGACCGGCCAATGGAGCGACGAGCAAACCAGAAACTTCATCCAATTCAAAGACGCCAAGTACGTCTGCGCCTCGATCTTCAAACACAAAGGCCGCTACGCGCACGGCACACTGTTCCAACAAGTCGACCACCAGCGATACATCCAAGCGTTCGAACGTCGACGGCGGCTGGTCCCCGGTGTACAGAATTTGGTTTATTTTCATTGCTTCCTGGACGTGAAGGATGACTCGCCCAAGCGGTTCGCTGATGCCCGCGTCTTGCGCCCCGACGGCTCGCAGGCTGATTACGGTCGGCCGCACCAGCGGATATTCTTCCCGACCGAGGAGAACGCTTACGGGCGAGCCATCGCGAAGAACATCGACATCATCCTCGACAAGATCAAAGCTGAAGGAGTCTATTGGGACGAGCACGAATACAGCGCCTACCGGTACCATTACGGGCAGCCATGGGATGGGGTGTCCTGCGACATCGATCCGAAACACATGACAATCCGGCGGCTCAAATCTTCAGTCACGCTTCTGACGGAGCACTGGCGAGTGAAGCAAGCCCGGCGAATCCTTGCACGCGGACCGCTTATCGGCAACGGCGCCCCGTACACCCGGGCCATGGCCGCGTTGAAGTTCCCCTGCTTTGTTGAAACGGGCAGCATCACCCACTGCGTCCGAAGTCATCTGTACTCGCCGATCGCGCTGGGCGATCACCTGACCGAGCGAAGCGAGGAAGACGCTTACAGCGTCATGCTGGCCGCGCTGGACTACGGCTGCGTCTATCATTGGTACAACGACCTGCTGGTGATTCCGACCCATCATCATTTGACGCGCTACATGTATCCCATCACGCCGATGGAGCTGCACCGCGGCTACATTATCGGGCGAGAGCGGATCATCACGAAGGTGAGTGGGCTGTTCGGCTGGGGCGATTCCAGCGCGCACGAAGTCCACCTTTTCGACCACACGGGGCGTGAAGTCCCTGATGTCAAAGCGCCGTTAGTCCGGCGTGACGGGAAAACCTACAGCGAAATCCGCCTGCCCGAAGACTGGTCCGCCGCGATCGTGCGCTGTCCGCCGAGTAGTGGCGGCCGTTGAAGCGTTTCAGGCCAATCGGCGTGGCCCTGTTGGGGACCAACCTGCCAAGGAGCCGACGGAACGGAAGGCAGGCCCCCGGCCGCGATGAAGCCGGCTCCGCTTTCTTTCTTTGCGCGACCGGCGGATGCCCGGACTTCGAGCTGCGGGCGTTTCCCGCCATCAGACGTCCACGGGCCGCCCTGTGCGCGCGGAGCGATGAAGACAGTCCATCAGGTGCTGCACCCGAATTCCCTGCTCCAGCCCCGGCTCGGCCGGACGGCCTTCGGCAACCGCCTGCAAAAAATTGGCCAGACACGCTGCGTGCGCCCGGACCCAGCCGATGGCCGCCTTCGGGCTGGGGAAGCCGGTCGCCGGCTGCGGATATCGCTGGCCGGTGTCGATCCGCGTCCAGCCCCGCCGTCCCCCGACCGGTTCGCTGATCGCCGTCGCGTCATAGTACTCCAAATGATGCGGGTCCATCAGGTTGAATCGCAAGGCCCCCAAACTGCCATGGATTTCGAATCGCAATTCGTCTTCCGCGCCGCTGGCCAGTTTGGTCGCTTCGACCGTCCCGACCGCTCCCGATGCAAGCCGGGCCGTCGCCAAAACGCAATCTTCTGCATCCACTCGAGCGGTTCGTGAGGGATCGTCCGCCAACGGCCGTTCGGGATACGCCGTATGCGTCAGAGCGGTAAAGGAGGCAAACGGTCCGATCAGATGGTCGATCAAATCCAGCACGTGTGAAGCCAAATCGGCGATCACTCCTCCACCTGCCGCCGAGGTCAGCTTCCATTTCAAAGGCGCCTCTGGATTCGCGCTGCCGCCGTGCAAATAGGCGGCCCGAAACTGAAGCACCTCGCCCACGACGCCCTGTTCAATCAGTTGTTTCGCACGCAGCGTGGCCGGAAAGAAACGATTGTGGAACGTCATTTGCGCTACGCCGTGATAGTCGGGCAGGGCGGCCCGGATCTGCTCGGCCTCGTCCATCGACGCCACCAGCGGCTTGTCGCAATAGATGTGCTTGCCGTGCCGCATCGCCGATAACAGGGCATCTTTGTGTAAATGATTGGGAGTGCAAATATGGACGATGTCGATCTCCGGGTTCTCGGTGACGACCCGGTAGTCGGTCGCCGCCACATCGGCCCCGATCCGGCGGCGCGCCCGCTCGGCCGTCTCCGGACGGCTGGTTACGACATGCGTAATCCGAGCCTCCAACGGAGGGGGATCGTAAAAGAGCCGCAAGTTCAAGTACCCATAGGCGTGAACCGGACCGATCATCCCGAAACCGATCATCCCCACACGATAAGTCTTCGGCATCGACTCCTCACTCTTTCTTTCTCGTTATCAATATCGGAACCCTTCGTCCGTTCCGGGCGGGCAGCTAAGACGCAGGGGCCCCTTCGGCGGAATTTTTTCCATGCCTCCCTCGGCATTCCTCGAGGCTCTGTGCGAGAACCTCGCTCTTGTTCGGGCGTCCGCCTCTGTTATACCGGAACACCGCCGTAGCCGCTAGAACGCCAACCGCACTTCGCGCGTCGCCGGCTGGCATCGGCGATGCCATCCTGGCCCGCTCCTAGCCCGTTCCGTCTACGGCATCTTGACGAGTCGCGCGCAGCCGCGTAACGTAGCGCGACGGCCCGATGACGGGCCGCGTCGTCGGATCGTAACGAGGAGGATTTTCGGCCGTGTGGGCCAGTGTCCGTGTGAATTGGTGTATCCTCAAGACGTGCATCGAGGAACGGCTCGTCTATCGAGCCGATTTCGCCTTCGCCACGTTGATGCGCTTCTTGCCGATCGTCACCCAGATTTTTTTGTGGGGAGCAATCTATGGAGTGGGGACGAGCCAACCCTATGCGCGTCTGAACGGGTATAGCTACTCGAACATGGTCGCCTACTACCTGCTGGCAATGGTGGGGCGAGCATTCTCCAGCATGCCGGGTCTGGCCACCGGGATTGCGCGGGACGTTCGGGACGGAACGATCAAGAAATACCTGACCCAGCCTATTGACATGCTCGGCTACTTGTTCTGGCACCGGGTGGCTCACAAGCTCGTCTATTACTGCGTGGCGACGGGCCCCTTCGTGCTCGTGTTCTATCTTTGCCGGCACTATTTCGAGGGCTGGCCGGACCGGGCCACGGTCGCTGCCTGGGGAGCCTCGCTCATCATGGCTTTCCTGCTCGGCTTCTTGATGGAGTCGCTCATCGGGCTGATCGCGTTCTGGTTCCTGGAAGTCAGCTCGCTCATTTTCATCTATATGATGATCAACTATTTCCTTTCCGGTCACATGATCCCGCTGGATTGGTTGGGCCGATTCGGACAGGCGGTCCAATTTCTCCCTTTCAAGTACTTGGCCTATGTGCCGGCGGCGATCATGCTTCAGCGAGATGGGTACCTGCTCGGCGATGGATTGGAGCTGCAACTGGCTGTGGGAGCCGCATGGATAGTGGTGCTGTTGGTCGCGAACCGGATCGCCTTCGCCCGCGGGGTGCGTCGCTACGGAGCCTTCGGAGGCTGAAGTCCGAAGCGCATCCCCGTTGCATCACCAGCGGCCTCAAAGGGAAGCCTCCGCAATCTTAAGTTGCGATCAGTTGATCGCGGAACAGGCTCACTGCTCGCCTCCTTGCCAAAGAGGTAGGGGCTGAATGCCGGCGTCTGGGCCGGTAAGTCCGCTCACGTTTTCCCGGTATTCTCGAGTCTCACTGATTCTGTTGATTTCCCATCTGAGCAACAGGATCGGCGCCCCCTCGGCCGGACAAACGANNNNCGTTTCGGCGGCCGGCCGGATCCGCCCGCGAGGTTTTCGTCATACCGGTAGCGCGTGGTCAGCCCGTCGGCCGCAGGGATGCCGTCCTTGCGAATGACGGTGAAGGGACGAGCGACAACCAATCTGGCTCAACGCTTAGCGAGAGAAGGAAAAAGCGGATTCTGGCGCTAGCTGATCGTCCGGGTTGTCTGTTGGGGGACCAAATGTTTTGATGTGGCAATGGATCTTTTTAAGAGAGATCGCGTTTTCCTGTGCCAGTCCTCCTACTTCGGCGGCGGATCGCTCTTGCGTGACGCTCGGCTCTCTCAAAGGGCTGGTGCAGAAAAACGACGAAAATCAATACTGAGATGATGACGACCACGCTGATTCCTGGAGAGCTTTCCCACCACAACACGGCCATGATGATCAGGAGGACTTCACAGAAAGTTATCGCGTCCGGGGCCACGCATCCGTGCGACAGCACCCACCTTGGCACACTGCCTGGTTTCACATGCACGATTCGGTGCAACAAAGACTCTTTCGGCTCCGGCTTGCTTGTGTCCATCGCACCCTATGCTCGTCCAAGTTGTCCGATGGTCGAACCTGAAGCTCACTGATATTCGCTATCTGCGCCGTGGCGCCTCATTGCGAGATGGCGTGCTTTTCGCCCGCATATCGACAAGAAAGGTTATCCGGTTTGTGCACTGGCGGAAGCAGTGCCGGATCAAACAGCAGTCGTCTTCTTCATCGAGAAACAACAAACAGCCACCGGTCCGCACCAACGGACGAACCAAATCGTTGTGCCACTAGCCCCCGTACGCCGGCATCCCTTCACCCAATACAGCGAGTTCGGCCATTGGGCCCAAATATTCCCTTTCTCGCGGAATTCTCGTGTGTCGCGGTGAAACCGGTGCTCACAACTTTGATTGGGGTGGCCAAGTTATTCTATCTGCGACAACAGGCGACACAATCCATGCCAAACATCTTGTACCACGGCGAGCGGTCGCAAAGGCCGGGTGCCCGCACGTCTGGGTCTGCGCCGACCAGATTCCATTCGCCGCCGCGTGGAGAGAAGCGCCGGCCGGAGCCCAATGCTCGCCCGCATGCCCGTTGACAACACCGTTTCCCCAACCCAAGGCGGTCCACGGTGGCCTCCCCCCATGCATCGGGGAAAGTAAAGCTGAGTACTGTACTGTCGTTACACATGTACGTCATGGTGACTTGACCTGAGAGCTCAAGAGATTTGAGAGGCCGCGAACCGACATGATCATGAGGGGTAAGAGGAAACTGCCCGTTAACGCGAGGATCACGCCGCCGCATCCCAGCGGATCGGCCGAAAGGAATCGCCTCGCTACAAGGTAGTAATGTCTCGTGCGACACTAATAAATCGCAGTCTCGTAGTTGTAATGGCGCGAGGCGAATAGCACCCGGCCTGTGGTGATTGACGGGGCTTCTAGTACAGAGCCGTCGTCACATAGAAGGATGTGGCGACCATATCGAGTGTAGGCGTAGCGTTCGACAGCGCGCCGGCGGAGTCGGTCAGGACGGTGACGTTGTCGAGGCGGCTTTGATGGTAGTAATGGGTTGAGGGTTGAGAGTGAGACCAGCGGTTCGTCGATGTAACTCGCGTAGCCGTATTTCCGTTCCCGGGCGGTTGCGGCTGCGCCAGAATCGTATTCGGCGAGGACCTAACCCGCATACGGGCTCAAGGCCAGTGTACGTGAGTGGTGCACACGAAGATCATCGTTTCGCTCGTGCCCGCGGCAGCGTCGTTGACGGTCTTGGAAACTCGGCGGCCTGAGCGCGACGTAGCGGTAGCTGTGCGTCCCTTCGATGCCGGAGGCGCCGGCGGGGACAGTCACTGGGACCAAGTGATTGTCAAAGTCCCAGGCGAGGCCGGGCGTGGGCCGGAGTGGAGTGCAAATCGGGTATGGATAGCTTATTCCTTTTGGCGTCGTACGTGAGCGAGTCGGAGTCAACCGCCAGAGGCTCGTAAGTGGGGCCGTGCGTCCGCAACTGATCCGTAGCATCCGCGGTGACTTGGTTCCAGCCGCCGACCGGACTCAATTGCCACCATCGACGAAGAACTCGCGTCTCCGCGTACACCACCAGCGGATCGATTTCCTCGTGAGAGACTGTGCTCGTGCTGTAGAGCGCCATCGCTCCGCCAATCGTTTCCGCCGTCTTGTTCTTGTTGAAGTCGCAACAGTAACTGAAGATCGTGACGCCCGGTGTGTTGATCGTTTGGCTGCGTTGATCAATGCCGAGTCAACAAAAATTCCCGCTGATCGGGCCGACTCACTCAAATCCTTGCGGCAAGAGTGTCCGCGTGAGTGCCGGCTCTGCTATTTCTTGAGCGATGCGCCGATACACGCTTCATCCCTTTCCTTCGATGCGGCGTATACATTCGAGGCACAACCCACAGACGCCGTACCAAGCAGCTAACACGACTACTAGCAGTTTCCAGCCAGGCATGGGTTTCTCCCATCCCGTGAATGCACCGCTCGCCCATAGGATCAGGGGGATGATGCTGCCATAACCCAAAAGCAAAAGGAGCCATACCACTATGCGCTTCTTCCACGTGCGTCGGGAGGTCCGCCTCTTCTCTCCCATGATCGCCACCTCTCTATTGTGTGACATGACAGCTCAATGGGTCTCTGCTTCTCTCGCGCTCGCACCGAACACGAAATGGCGCATCTTCTCCGCGATTCGGAGCCCCGTAACAATGCTGCAAGCTAATTGTTCCAAAAGCCGCAGCATCCGGCCACGCCGGCGCCCAAAGCTACGGACGCGGCACTGATCGCCCCGCCGGCGATGGCCTCCAAAAACTCGTCCAGCGGCTCCGGCAAGTTTCGAGGCACCGTCATTTCTGCTCCCGCGATCCGCCAGAATGCCAGCCACGAAGAGCCAACACTCCCAACGATACCGCACGCGACATCTTTTCGCGTGACGCCATCTCAGGTGCGGACTTCGTCGCACACGAGACTGCCGAGAGCACCGGCGAGGTTACTAGCGATCGCCGCACCGCACGGATTGACCGTAGTGGCAGCCACGCAACCACCGATCGCTCCGGCCAGCCCGTTGACTACCGCCTTGCACGTAGTCTAACACGCGCTGTCTCCAGTCAACCGATTTGGGAACAAGCTAACCGCTGCCGATATCGTTCTACCAATCGCTCCATCGACCAAGCACTGCAGAATGGCGTCTGACGGATGAGCAGCACCACATGGATCGGCATTCACGTCCTGAAACAGCGCTCCAGGCTCCCGTTGCGGGAGCGAGTCTCGTGATAGGAACGCGCCCAGCGACGGATGACAGTGCCGGGCGCGGGAATAGTACAGCTCGGATTCGGCGTCCAGTAAATGTACAGCGATTTCCCCTGCGGACTGCTGCGTCGCCACCGAATTGGCCGACGCGTCGAGAAGAATGAGTTGGCCGTACGGAGTGTGGGCGTAGCGTTTGACCGCGTCGCCCGCGAAGTCGGTGAGGGCGGTGACCTTGTAGAGAGGGTTTTGATGCTAGCAGCGGGTTGAGGCTTGAGAGTCGAGGGTTAAGAGTAGCACTGAGGGTTCCTTGATGTGGGTGCCGTAAGAGTACTTGCGGGCCGCGGCAGAACGTCGGCGGGGCGGCGTGCCTACCGTAGAACAACCGTCCTCGCTTGCTCTACGAGCGAACTTCTGACGAGAACGCAGCAGTG
>JAADHY010000584.1 GCA_013151585.1 Planctomycetota bacterium | reverse complement strand
ACCCGACGGCTGGGGCCGAATCCGGCTCCGGAGGCGGCGCAAACTGACCGGCATCCTTTGCCTCAACCGGCAATTCATCCGCCCCTCCGCCCAGCCTGTAAGACTCCGGAAGTTCGCAATCGAAACATTCTTGCTCCACGTCCTCGGGGACGGTCTTCAAATGGGGATCGTCCCAGGCGTGAGCGCGAGCGAAAGCTCGCCGGAGGGCCTGGCGGTAGGCTTCGGGGGTCCAATCGCCCTCCGCTAAGTAAATGTGGTTGTATTCGAGTAAAGTCCCTTTTCGAAAATGCAAATCCGCAATCGCCTGGTTGTAACGGACCAGGCTGGTGTAATAAGCCGTTTCGGCGTCAGCGAGGCTGGCCTGAGCGCGAAGGAGTTCATCGAATGTCAATGTGCCGGCTCGGACCTCCGCCTCAAACAGTCGCACCCGTTCCTGAGCCGCCCGGCGCCGGTCGAAGTTGCTTTGAGCTGTGACGTAATTCGCCGCTAACGACTCAAAGACGGCCGCCAATTCATGACTAATCTCCATCTCTTGAGTTGCCAGGACATCCCGCGCCTTGGCCAGCCGAAGCTCAAGGTTGCGAACCTGTGCGTGGGCGGCGCGGAAACCAATCGGCATGCTCAACTCGAACCCGATGTCCCAGCCCGTATGATCGCCCTGCGTGATGGTGCCGTAGGCGCTGCGAAAGCCTTGCGACGTGAAGCCATCGTTGTCGTTGTAAGCGAACAACTTGTCGCCGAAACCGTTGATCCGGTATCCGGCGACCAGGTCCAAGCGGGGACGCGTCAGACTGCGGGCGGCTTTCAACTGCAACTCCAGGCTTTTGATCTTCCACTTCTGCTTGCGCAACTCGACTCGTCGAGTCAGGGCTTCGACCAGGCAGATTTTCCAATCCGGCACGAACTCGGCCGTCACCGGCTCATCGGACGGTCGAAGGATTGTGCCGTCATTGACGGGCATTCCCAAGAGTCGGCGGAAAGAAATCTCAGTCGTGTACAGATCCGCCAAGGCCGCTTCCGTTTGGGCTCGCGTTTCGAAGTAACGGTCCCGAGCCTGAGCCTCATCGGCCGGACGGAAGCCCTGGACCCCTCCGACCTCCAACTTTGCCTTCGCTTCCCGCCACGTGATCAGCGCGGAATTGCGAGCCGTCACGGCGGTGTCGTAGACCCGGTACTTCAAATAGAGTTCCCAGTACAAGTCTTCGACGTCTTTGACCAGGTTGCGTACACTCGCCTCAAAGTCCGCCAATGTCAGGTCGTGGTTGATCCGAGCGATCACGACGCCCTGATCCGTCCCTGTGATACCCCGAAAACTTTGGGCAATCGGACCGGCGATTCGCGTGAACTCCGTCCCCGCTCCGGCCCATAGCGGGTGTCGATACTCCGCGCGAACCGTTCCGGTATATGACGACGGGAACATCAATCCCGAGGCATTCGACCCGAGGTAGTTCATCGTGTGAGCGACCGACAGCAGGCCACCGCTGGCGAATTGCTTGGTCAACGCCGCGCTGAAAGCGCCGGTCTCATCGACCGCGCTGGACGGCACGCCGGGTGTCGGAGGCAGGTTCAGTGGCGTTTCGTTCCGTCCCCAGAACATCGTCGTCGCAAACTGAGCATCGAAGGCCGACAGCGCTGACTCGAGCCCCCGCCCGAAGAACAAGAACCCGGATGCCTGGATCGCCGGATCATAGATCGAGGGGACTAGGTCCGAGTTCGTGTACATCGTGTTGGCGGGAGACAGGAATTGAGCGCGGCTTCGGATGATCGAGTTGTTCATCAGCGCGATTTGAAAGGACTCCTGCAAGGAAATGTCGCGGACTTCGTCGTGCGTCCGGTCCCAGACCGTCCGGGGGCCGTCCGTCAGGCGGACGGTGTCTGGAAGCGGTTCATGTTGATGAGGATAGTCGATCTCGGCCGCCACGGACTTGTAGTGTTCGACTTGGGCTTCGCCTAAGTACTGCAACGACTTTTCCCCAGCAATGCAGCCGGCCAATAAACTGGCGGCCACTCCGCAAGCAACCAGCAACTTGCCGTGTTGTCTCGCCATGAGATGAGTTCCTGGACGGAGCGTTCGGAGGTCGCACCTCGGACAGGGTTGAGCCGGAACTGCGGCGGGACAAATCGCGACCGGCACTCCCGTCGCCGGTCCTCCCAATCCCCGGCTCAGGGACGGCCGCTTTCCGCCCGTCGGCGGTTCGGCTGCGGTTTGCCCGGACGGTCCCGGACGGCGTCTCCGCGGACGGCGTTCGCGTCAGAGCCCGGTTCGGTTGGATGCGATCGGGCAGCCCTGATCACAGGTCGGGGCACCCTGTCGGCAAAGACACCGATCCGCAGCCTTAGCAAACGACGATATCAGCCGCCTTTCGGTCAAATCGCTCGCTCAAGCATCGGATCAGTGCGGCCGAATCCGTGATCAAGGCTCGGTCGGGCGGCGCAAGCGCAGCCTCGCCGGAAAAACCGCTACAACCAGTATCGGCGGGCGGCAAAATCGTCAAACTTTGACTAATCCGAGCAGCTTTGGCCGGGCGGCGCTGCGCATGAGAAAAGCCGGACGCACCGCGAATGGACCGAGGTACGTCCGGCCGCTTCAGGAGGAAGGTCGGATGGCAGGATTGGAGGGAAACGGAGAAGGCGGTGGTTTCGGGGACGCTACGGGCTCTTCGGACGTGTATCCCGATCCAGAGCGTGGTTGAAGCCGATGACTCCGCCAATCACGCCAGCCGCTCCGAGGGACAGTCCCCAGATGACGAACTGTTCGAGCGTTAGGCCGCCGACGCCCGTGAAGTCGAACGGGTTTTGTCCTCGGACGACCGGCTTTTGCGTTTTCAAGGTGACCAGACGCTGAGCGTTGGGGGGAGCCGTGTTGGCTGTCCACAGCCGACACAAAGTTGTGTTCTGGCCAGCCACGAGCTGATAGACGCCGCCACGCAAGGCCTTGAAAACAAAGTAGCCCTGCTTGTCCGTCGCCGCGGTCGCGACGGACTGAGTCCCCTGCCGCAGCGTGACCGAGATGCCGGCCAGCGGAAGTCCTTGCTCATTCAGCAAACGCCCGACCATTTCGCCCTGAGGACTCAGGGCGACATCCCGGACGGCCGCACGAGCCACGGGTCGTTGACCGGAGACCGATCCGTCGGCTCCCATCAAGACATCGACCGGGACCACCAAGCTGAAGCACGCAACAGCAACACAGATTCCTTTCATCATCCGAAACGTTTTCATGTCGCATCCCTTCTTCTGACGTCTTGGAATACGCCCGCCCCATTCGACGGAGGCCGTCTGGTGACGCATGTTCCATCTCCGCCTGCCATCGGTGGGGAAACAATGGACCAATTCGAGGAAACAGGAGGTGAACCAAAAAAGGAGTGACCGACTCAGAACTCGGCCAACAAGGTTGGGGAGGGGAGAGAGCGGGGCGGAGTATAACGGGCGACCGATTTGGGTCAATACCTTTTTCCACTTTTTTTCCATCGGGAGACGGTCATCGGACACAACCTCGGAATTGCATCTCGGCCGGGTCACTTGCCACGCGCCAAGCCAGAGATGTGTCCGAGGCGACTGACCCGCGCAACGGTGGCCACGCTTGCCCGATTTGCGTCGGCCCCCGGGAAAAATTCCTGACCAGCTTACCCACCGTTGTCGATCTTCCCCTCGCGAGCCTCTAAGATAGAAGGCATGCCAACGATCGAAGTTAAGGGACTTACCAAGGTCTATCGAGTCTATCGGAAACGCGAGGGTTTGCTGGCCTCCTTGGCCGGCCTCTTTCATCGCGAATACCACGAAGTGCGCGCCGTGGACGGCGTCAGCTTTACGATTGAAGAAGGCGAAATGGTCGCCTTCCTCGGCCCGAACGGCGCCGGCAAGACCACCACACTCAAACTGCTCAGCGGGCTAATTTTCCCGACCAGCGGCGATGCGCGGGTGCTGGGTTACGTCCCCTGGAAACGAGAGAACGCTTATCGCCGCCGTTTCTCGTTGGTGATGGGCCAAAAGAACCAGCTCTGGTGGGACTTGCCAGCCCAGGAATCCTTCCGGCTACATAAGGAAATCTATCGCATCGACTCGCAGGCGTTTCAGCGGCGACTGGATGAGCTGACCGAACTGCTCGAAGTGCGGCATCTGGTCGGACAGCCGGTCCGCGAGCTCTCGCTCGGCGAACGCATGCGGATGGAACTGATCGCGGCTTTGCTTCACAGTCCCCAGGTCCTGCTGTTGGACGAACCGACGATCGGCCTGGACGTGGTCTCACAACGCAAAGTCCAGAATTTCTTGAAGTACTATCAGGCCGAGCGAAAAATCACCGTGCTGCTGACCAGTCACTACATGAAAGACGTAGAAGCCCTGTGCGAGCGAGCCATTATCATCAATCACGGTCAGATCAAAACACGATGGTCCGCTGGCCGACATCGTCGACCGCTTCAGCCATCACAAGCTGATCGAGCTGCAGTTTCCGGGGGAACAGATTCCGGCTGGCCTGGAACGTTTCGGGACAATCACGTATGTGAATCCGCCGCGGGTGCGTTTGGAGGTCCCTCGCAACGAGATTCAGTCGGTCCTCGCGGCGATTCTTTCCCGCTACAGCGTGGAAGATGTGAGCGTCAAGGATCGGCCGCTGGAAGACGCGATTGCCGAGCTGTTCGCCGTCCATCGGCAGGAGGAGACGCGAGCCCGCGTTGGACAGCCTGCGGTGGGGCCCCCCGTCGCCGGGGGCTTCCGGCGGCGTATTGGCCGGCTTTGATCGCATCGCTAGGCACGGGTGCCTTGGCGATACGAGTCAGTTCCTGAGAGACAATGAGCGTTGTCGGAGTTAGCCGCGGCGCACAGAATTCGCCGCGCCGGGCGATGCCCGACACGGCCAACCGATGTTTGCCGCTGAGGAAGCAGCGGCGGAGGCTCACCGAGTAGCGGAGGCGCTCGCGGCCTTTGCGTTGCCCCAACGGGCCACCGGATCGCCTCCTCCGGCCGCCAAACCCCTTCAGCGCGAAGGGCCGAGGCCGAAGAGGCCACTCTCCGGCGACGCCGTGGGAACTCGCCGGCCGGCCGGACCGGATCAATGCTTGATCTCGATCCGCTTGGTCTGAGCGCTCTCGGTCTTCGGCACGGTGATCCGCAAGACGCCGTCCTTATATTCCGCCTCGACGTGCTCCGGATCGACGTCGTCGCCCAACCGGATCACACGGCGGAACTGACCATAGTACCGCTCGACCCGATGCCAGGTCTTCCCTTTCTCTTCCGTTTCGCCTTTCCGCTCGCCGGTGATCCACAGATCACCATGCTTCAACTCGACCTGGAAGTCCTCCGGCTTCATCCCGGGCAGATCGACGGTCACTTCATACGCCTTGTCGGTCTCCGAGAGGTTCAGCCGCGGAGTCCAGGTCGCCATCTGAGCCAACTCACCACCGTCCTCAGCCGCAAGGAATCGGTTGAGCAAACTGTCCATCTCCTTGCGGAGATCGTCAAACAACCCCCATCGCGTGCCAAAAGGAACCAGCGAGGTCGTCATCGTCACTCCTCCTTTTTTCTTTTCTGCCGACTTCCATCCCTGTTGTTTCGTTCGAGGCCGATGCGAGCCGTCGGGATGGATCACGGCCGCATCTGCCTACGTGTCCGCCCAAAGCACCTTGACGGGGCAGCGGTCCTTGATGGTTCCGTCAAACACCGTGATTTGTTACTCGCCGCTGCGTCCCGCTGTCCCTCGCAGCTCTTCAACTGCTTTCGCCAGCACGGAAAAGCAAGGACTGTGCCAAACTCGCACCAGGGCCGGTGGCCCCCCCACCCACCGAGCCGAAGCAGGCTTAACCCATTGAAAAGAAGTTGGTTACGAAATTGCTGGCATCTCGGTGTGTCGGCGAGTTCGCTCGGCCTATCTCGAAATAGACCAATGCCACTTTGGCAGAACGGGTTCGCGGGCCCGGAAGTATGTCAAGATGGCAGTCCTCTCCCCCGTCCCAGAGTGAACGGCTGACCGTTAGCATCGATATCCGTTCCCATCGATATGGGGAACGCAGAACCACAGACTGCTGAAGCTCGCGCCGTGCCGATCGTGAAAGCGAATTTTGGCGAAAGAGCCAGCGAGGTTTGTCAGGAATTCGAGGTTTCGCCGCGCAGTGCCCCCGCGGCCGTTTGGGCGGCCAAGTCGGCGATCATCCGTTTCGCGGCTGCTTCGGCGGCCTCTTCCCAGCGTTCCGGGCCAAACTGGCTAGCGTAGGGTTCGCGACGGAATGCGAAATTGATAGCTCGCGAGCTATTCACGAGAGCGCCGAGACCATCCGGTCGGAAGGCCCCAGCGACATCGGCCGCCCCTGCCCCTTGACTACCATAGCCGGGCACCAAAAGCGGGGCATGGGGCATCGCCCGCCGAAGTTCGGCCAGCTCGCGCGGATAGGTTGCTCCCACAACGGCGCCCACGAGTCCGAAACCTTCCGAGGCGGCTGAATCGCTTGTCTCGACCGCCAGCTCCTCCACCATTTGGGCCACGTGTGCGTAAAGCGGCCGGCCATCGCTCACGCGATCTTGGAACGTCCCCGCCCCCGGATTGCTCGTCCGCACGAGCACGTAGAGCCCGCCGCCTCGCTCCCTCGCGATCCGGACGAACGGATCCAGAGTGTCTCGCCCCAAGTAAGGGTTGACCGTCAGAGCATCGGCTGCCCACGGTGCCGCCCCAGGGTCGCGACCGGCCAGGTAAGCGTCCGCATACGCTTCCGCGGTCGAGCCGATGTCGCCCCGTTTGGCGTCGCAAATGACGATCAACCCTGCCTGCCGAGCGTGCCGGATCACTTTCTGCAAAGACCGGCAGCCGGGCGGCCCGTAGCGTTCGAAAAACGCCGCTTGCGGCTTCACTGCCGGAACGAGCGGAGCCACCACGTCGATCAGCCGACAAGCGAACTCTTCAAAAGCCATCGCAGCCAGCTCGCATGGGCCCGAGGCTTTTCGCCGCGCCGCCTCCACAAGCGGCTCCGGCAACTGGTCCAAACGGGGATCGATTCCGACCAGTGCCGGTGTGCCTTTCGTCCGCACGGCTTCGTTTAATCGCTCGGCATATTCTGACATGGTTCGCGCACTCCTTGGATTCGAAAACCGGCACCCGTTTCCGATCGGTCTCAGCAACTCGGATCGAATCTTCTCGGAGACCTGCGATCTCATTGCTCGCGATCCCGCGGTCGTTGCCCGAGAGTTTAGCACGGTGACATGACAACGCCAGCGTGCCGGTCGCGTCGGCGTCTGCCGTCTGCCGTGCATGCTTGTCCCGATCGCCCGAATATGCGACAGTACCTGCGACAGCGGAAAGGAGGATGCTGTGCGGAAACTACGGCTGCGCGGTGCTACAGACAGTTACATCATAGACGCGGACTTCTGGAACGATCTGCTCGACTGGGCCGAGGAAAACGGCTGGAAACCGGAGCAGCCGTCCGTTTTGTACCGCAGCGATTCCGGATTGGAGGTCAGTGCGACGGACGCCGCGAATCTGGCGGACACGCTGGAGTTTATTGCGGGCGACTTGGTTTTGCATGAACTAGACGTCCCGGACCAGTTCCTTAAAGAGCTGATCAACACGCTGGCCGTTCTTGCTGAGTTTTTCCAGCAGGGTGGTTTCCGCATTTGCTGAAACATCCGCGACGGATCCGACCCTCGTGCTATGGCGGTTTCCAGAAAAGTTCGCCGTCATTGGACGGCTGCGGTCATGCTACGGGGCAACCTTCGCGGGCTGATAGATGTTGTTCATCGCCGACGGGACCAACGTCGCCGTGGGAGAAACTTTCAGTTTCCGTCGAACGTCTCTTGGCTGTTGCCCGATAAGCCGAGCGCGGCAGCACTAGGGGCGGGGCTGACTTACCGGCGCTGGCGGCATCGGTGGTAGAGCTGTGCGGCGCAGCAAACTGTGAGCGGTTGCCCGTTTGCGGCGTTTACGCCACGTCCGTGCCGATGGCAACAGCCACACGAGCGGCGGCTAAACGGAGGCTGTCTGGCGGATCGAGCAAAGCGACTCCGTTTCCGGTGGTCGGCCTAGGTCCGTGGGCCGGATTGCTAAGGTGGGACGGATCGCAGCACATTTGAGTAACTCGTCATGCAGGCGTTCGAATAATAGGGTTGCCCCGGGCATCTCGAGAGGCAATACTATCAGACACGGGCTCGCGGCAAGGGGCGTGTCGTGTGTGTGGGGATATTGCCCCGTAAAGTCACAACGATCGGATCCGCAGCCATGCGTGGTCGGTTCACAGCACTGGTGGTTTTTGCCGCCACGACGTGTCACGTCGTCTTCGGCTGCGGTACACACGAGCAACCTCTCCATCGGACGTGGGCGGCGGCATGTGGCCGCATCGCTGTTCTCCGGATCGTCCCTTTTGGCTCGCACCGTCTCACCACAGCCCTGCCTGCGGAAGCGGTGCCCGCAGGAAGCTGTCCGCTCTGTTCCATGTGGTATGCGGGCTATGATCGGCCCGTCACTCCGCCGTGCTCTCTGGACGGCTGTCGCTTTCTGGACGATTCCGATAAGAGTTGGCTGGTTGCCCCTCACGCAGTTCCTGTTGTATGGGCTGACGTCGCGCGCTTGCGGCAAACGGGGATCGAGTGGCGGATTGGGCTCGTTCCCAAAAACCATCTGAGTCGTCCGCTCGAAACGCAAGCTCGGTTTCGGGCGCGAATGCAAGTTTGGCTGCTTTGATGCTCTTGATTTGACTCCGCTGCCTCACGCTTCCTCATTGCGCGCATTTAGTTGGCACCCACTCTGGCGATGCGTGTCAAACGTGCGCGGGGCTTCGTCCTCCGACGGGCAGTCGATTGGTTTCGCCGTCGGCGGCGTGTTTCGCCGAGAACGCGTGCGGTATCGGAGAGCCGCGACTTCCTGACGCGTCTCAAGAAGATCTCGCATTTGTGCAGCGGCTCTTTCTTCAAACGGAAGATGCCTCCTGGCGTGCCCGCATTCTTGCTGAATCGATTAGCCGCCGGATACGCCGATGTCGCGCGACGGTGGCACGAGTGACAGGCTGAGAGGTTTAGCGGCGCGGGAGTCAGATGCGAGCAAATCGGATCTAGCGATCGCCTTGGGTGGGACTCACTGGTCGGGGCCCGGTCAGAGGCGTGAGATAGCGCACGGGAAACGTCGCACAAGAAAGCCAGAAGCAAGAACTCGGATGAACGGACGCGAAAGCTTCCGTCTCACCAAAGCACGTGTGAAGGAGAAAGAGATGGCCGCAGACGTTTCGTCAACAGGGCGGCAACGTTTCCAGAAGTTTGCACGGTCGGCCCTTTCCTGGCTGATCGCGGCGGCTCTGGGAGCGGGGGCCGCCTGCCTGGCCGTATGGTGGTTGGCGCCGGTCCCTGAAGCCTCAACTCGATCGCAAGGGAGTCAAGAAGAGCATGCGGCTGAGTCGCACGAAAGCGGTGATGAACACGATGAGCACCGGGAGGAGGGAGCCGGCACCATCCGTTTTCCTGCCCACCAGCAAATCGCGGCCGGAATCCGAATCGAGCCGGCTCGACGGGGAGACCTCACGACGGCCGTCCGAGTGACGGGGAAACTCGCGCTCAATCAGGACCGAGTGACTCACATCCACCCGTTGGTCGAGGGACGCGTCCACGAGGTCCGCGTTCAGTTTGGTGATCGGGTTTTGGTGATCGGGTGAAGGCGGGACAGGTCTTGGCCGTTATCGACAGCCAGCAGGTAGGCCGGGCCAAGCTAGAGCTGTACAAGAGCCAGAGGGAGACACGCTTGGCCGAGGTGAACTGCAAGTGGCACAGGACCGTCTACGAAAACACGCTGGCGTTAATCCAAGCTCTGAAACAGGGCATCCCGATCACGGAAATAGAAAAGCGGTTCCAAGAGAAACCAATGGGTGAGTATCGGGATCGGCTTTTGAGTGCTTACGCGGAATTGCACAAAGCGCGAGCGGATTACGAACGACTCCTGGATGTCACCGAACGAGGCATCGTGGCCGGCAAGCAGATGCTGGCGGCCAAGGCAGCGCTGGAAGCGGCCCAAGCGAAATTCGCCGGTGATCTGGAGCAAATCCGCTTCCTGGCTGAACGCAACAAGATTGCTGCCGAGCAGGAACTCGAGAAAGCTCGAACTACCGAAGCCGTTAACCACGAGCTTCTGGTGATCCTCGGCTATCGCGATATCCGCGACGAAGAAATCGATCCGCGGATTCAGCGCGAAGCAATCTCTCATTATGAAGTGCGCGCTCCGTTTGACGGTACGGTGATCAGCAAAGATGTCGTCCTTTTGGAGCAGGTCGATCCGAGCACTCAGATGTTCGCCATCGCCGACTTCTCGACCGTATGGCTGCAGGCAGACATCTACGAAAAATACCTTCCCTTGCTGGCTTCGCTGGAGGGCAAAACAGTCCACTTTCGGGCGGCCGCTTACCCGGACCGGCGTTTTGAAGCGACGGTGTTTTACGCGGGGAACGTCGTCGACGCCAAGACTCGTACGGCCGACATGCGGGCGATCGCGAAGAACCCTGACGGGCAGCTCAAGCCGGGCATGTTCGTTGAAATCGAGCTTCCTGGTGAGGTCATTCGGGATGTGATCCACGTCCCTCGCACGGCCGTGGCTGAGGAAGATGGCCGGTGGTTCGTGTTCGTTCAGAAGAGCGAAGAGGAATTCGAACGGCGTGACGTGCAAGTCGGCCGATCGGCGGGCGAAAGGATTGAGATCGTGCAAGGAC
>JAADHY010000458.1 GCA_013151585.1 Planctomycetota bacterium | reverse complement strand
CCCGGGTGATCATTGGCACGTTCAGTTCTATAACCAGCTTCCCCACCCCTCATGCAAATGCATCCTGGGAAAATGGCAGCTGGGCGGATGCTTGGAGCAAGGGGACGACCCGCCTGCAGTCGACTGGCCGTAATGCGGGCAAGGAGAATCTGGCGATGCCAATGCGACCGCACGAAATCAATGAGCCTGCAGTAGCGTTCGACGCGAGGGAAGCGTGGCTATCTATGGATGATCTCTGGGATCCCGAACGGAGACGGGAGTTTTTGATCCGTGACTCTGTTCACAAGCCCCTGTCAGTGGACGTACGCGTGTGGCCAACCATTTTCGACGTGGGAGGAGTCTTACCACTCAGAACGCTGGATCCCACACTGACTGATTTTCAGGAGCTTCCCGTGCCTTGCGAAGCTTGGCAGGACAGCTACCCGTTTTGTCCAAATCTCGATACCTTATTGCAGACCGTGGCCGAGCGTTGGCGGTTCCCGGACAAACGGGTGGCCTTTATCGCGATCGCCACGCCGCAAAATGAGCCCTTTCCCACTGGTCGATGTCCGAGGCTATCTCGGTATCTTTCGTCAGGCAAGCTCGCGGATAACAAGTATGAGTTCCTGGGGTTCGATGTCGTCGATCAAGGCATGATCAGTGGTCTGATGGACTGTGGCTACACAAAGGCGGAAGTCCGCGAGGCTCGCCGACGTTGGGGTACGCTACTGAACCAGCACCACCTTTTTACGGATGTGGACGCTGCGATCGAATTCAGCGAATGGACGTCCGAACGTGTCCCAGAGCATGCTCCTTTCTGTGTCGTCGGACTTTATCTATTGGGTTACTTTTTCCGTCGCCGGATGATTGGCGTCTAAGTCGCCGGGCTGACCAGGGTCGAATGAAGTGGCCCCGCAGCTAGCGGTCAGTTCGTGCAACTCACCTATCCGGATGGCTCGATCGTGACTCACACTTATACCGCTCGGAACTTGTTACAGCAGGTCGACTACGACGCCGATGGCTCGAGGGCTGATCCGGCCTGGTTGGTTGCGTCGTTTGTTACCTCTGTCCGTGTCAACTGGGAGTTGGACGTTTTTTGGCTTTTTCTGCGGAATCGTCCCGGCGGGGGAGGATGTGGTCGTGGCCGAGGCTTTCGACGAACGGGGTGAGCCTCCGAGAGCGAAGCATGCGCTGTTCGCCGGCCGGCAGGGGCTCTCGCGGCGGCAGGCCCTCGCTGGCGTAGACCCGGTCCAAGGACTTGATCGTCCGGCTGCCGCCGGGGCGTTTGGCCGTCGCCTTCTGCCCCTTCGGCACGCCGCCCCGCCGACGCTCGCCCGTCGCCCGTACCCGCAATCGCGCCAGTTTCGCCTCCGTCGACCGCGGCACCGCGTACCGGTACGGCTCCCGCTTGGTCAGAATGTGCCAGGCAATCGTCACCAGTTTGCGCGCCGTGGCCACCACCGCCACATTGTGTCCCTTGCGACGCTTCAGCCGCCGGAAGAAGTGCCCCAACGGTCCCGGATGCCGCGCCGCCTGCTGAGCCGCCTGGATCACCATCCACCGCGCCTGCGATCGGCCCCGCTTCGTGATCGGTCCGTGATGACACCGGTCCGCCGACTGACGCGTGCTCGGAACCAATCCCAAATAGGAGGCCAAATGGTCCGGCGACGGAAACCGCCGGATGTCTCCGATGGCCGCCCACAACGAAACGGCCACCACCAGGTCCACGCCCGGCAAGGTCATCAACAGGCGGATCGATTCCTCCGGATAAGACACTTCCGCCAACCGCTGCTCGAGCCGCTCGATCTGTTCTTGCACGGCCTGAAGAAGCCGCAGGTCGCTCTGCAGCATCAGCCGAGCGTCTTCGTCCAACGCCTCCGACTCCAAAAGCTCCTGCAGCCACGCCTGCCCCTTCTGAGTGAACAGACCGAAGGGGGGAACGAGCAGCCGCATGGCCAGCACGCTGTGAATCCGGTTCCGAAGGGCCGTCCTCTGGCCCACCAACGCCTCGCGCCGCGCCGAAAGCTGACGCAACTGCAGCGTCGTCTCATCCGGATGCCACACCGCCGGCAGGTACTCCAGACGCAACAGGTGAGCCAGCACGCGAGCGTCCACGCGGTCCGTCTTCACCTTGGCGTGAGCGATCGCGCGGGTCAGCAGCGGGTTGGAGACCACCACCCGGGCCACGTGCGGCTCGAGCCGCCGCGCCAGCTCCCAGCAGTGCGTCGTCGCTTCCAGAGCCACCTGGTCCTGCGGCTGGAGCATCTCGAGCAAAAGGTGCCACCCCGCCTCGACCAGCGGCAGCGAGCGTTCCTGGACGACCTCGCCCGCGGCATCGAGGATGCACACCGTGACCTGGCGCTTGTGAGCATCCAGGCCGACGAAACGCCCGGGCACGGCGACGACCGAACGGTCCGGCTTGGACTGCCCTGCGTTGTAGCGGCGAGCGTTGCTCGCCGAACGGCTCGACCGGCGTCCCGACGCACGGCGTTGCGTCGCCCCGTCTCCTCTGGTCTTTGCTTGTTCTCGTTCGTTCATGGTACAATCCTCCTTGAGAAAGGCCGAGGGCCGACCAAGGTTCACCAGGAGAAGTCGCCCGGAAGCTTGGCTTCGGCAAGCGACTTCAAAAAAGGGCCAAGCGGCAACTACCTCTTCGAGCTCAAGGCTCAATCGGGTGGGCCGTTGGGGGACTCAGTTACGACGGCGGGCTCGAAGCCCATACGCATACTCGAGTCGCCCCGGAATGGCTCGGCCCTTGGTCTTTCTTGTTTGTTCCCTCGGCGGGTTCCTGTTCGGTTCGATCTTCTTGACAAGGAGCCGGAGATGATGGTTCCGGCCGGCCGCCTGGCACCGAAGCCATTCCGCCCCGAACCCGATGAGGGCAGTAGAACGGCTCGGTGCCAGGTTGGCAATTCTTCTTGGGTCTGCCGGCGTCGCTTCAGCCTGGTCTGCGGGCATCGCTTCGGCGAGGGGGCGACGTCCGAGCTCCGGTATGTTCCGACTGCTCGTCGCTCCCTGCTGCCGCCCGGTCCCCATCGAGCAGCGCGCTGCTTCTACCGACCGCGGTCGCCCATTGCGCTTGCCGCCTTCGCCGCCCAGCATCCGCCACACTCGGAACATACCCGATACGACGGCTGTGGCCGGTGGCCTGTCTGGTTCACACGTGCCACGTCGGGCAAAGCTTGCCCGACCGCGCCGTGTTCCGGTTCAGCGGATCCGCTCCACTTCTAGGAAGTACGCGCCGCGGGTGGTACCGTCGGCGTGCTCCAGCCAGGTTTGTAACTTGGCATTGCCTTTGGGCACGGAAGCCTCGAGCACCACGCGATCGCTGCCGGCGCGGATCGGTGCCGAGATTTCCGCATCACCGATTCTCACCCGCGCCGTTCCCGGCTGGAACCGATAGGCCACACCGGCCGGACGCGCCCGCAAGGTGAACCGATACCGTCCGGCTCGAGCGACCCGCACCGCCCAGAAGCCGTTTGCCTGCGGGTCGCGAGCGATCATGCGCTGGTTCCACGGAACAAGCTTGTTATTCGTGTGCCAGTCGTGGCACGTCAGGTGGGTCGGGTTGGCCTGGTCTGCACCGAGCACGATCCGTACGTAATCGTCGAAGCGGTCCGAGATGTGCTCCCACCAACGATCGTACTCGGCCCGCAGCCGTCTTACGACTTCCGGATTGGCGTCAGCCACGTTGTTGCGCTGGCCCGGATCGGCCTGCATGTCGAAAAGTTCCTTGCCGTCCACCAGCCGCCACCGGTCGGTCATCACCGCACACTTGCGCCACTTCTCCGGGAATTCGATCCGCTGCGAATGGACAAACAGCGTGCGCGGCTGCCAGAAGCCTTCGCCGCGCAAAAGCGGCACAAGGCTTTTGCCGTCCAGATCGAGCCCCTTTGGCAGCGGCACGCCGCACAGCTCGGCCAGCGTGGGGAGCACGTCGATATGAGCCGTCAGTTGCGGCACATCTCGGCCGCCGCTCAGGCCGCCCGCCGGCCAGCGGATGAAGAACGGAACCCGGTGACCGCCGTCGTATTCCGAGCCCTTGGAGCCGCGCATTCCTGCATTGAAGCCGCCCTTGCGAGCGCCGGCGGCCGTGCCGTTGTCGGTGGTGAAGATCAGAATCACGTCTTCCGATAGCCCCAGTTCGTCCAGCTTGCGGAGCAGCCGTCCCAGATTCTCGTCCAGGTTGGTGATCATGCCGTAGAACTCGGCCCTCGGCGACGGGACGCCCATCTTCTTGTACGGCTCGCTGTATTTCTGCGACGAGGTATGGACCGTGCGGGGCGTTGGTCGGGATGTAGCAAAAGAACGGCCGATCCTTGTTTTCCTCGATGAAGCGAATCGCCCCGTCAAACCAGACGTCGGTGCAATAGCCGGAGTACTTGGTCGGCACGCCGTTGTGGAAATACGTGTCGTCGAAGTAGTCGTTGCCCCAGTAGTCCGGCGTCTGGCCGACTCCGCCGCCACCGTGGATCAGCACTTCATGGAACCCTTGATCTTGCGGCCGGCAGGGGTAGTTGTCGCCCAGGTGCCATTTTCCAAAAATCGCGGTCCGGTAGCCGGCGGCCGCGAAGACTTCGGCGATCGTCACTTCTTCCGACGCCATGATCGATCGCCCCATGATCGTGTGCCACACGCCGGTGCGGGTGGAATACCGGCCGGTCATCAGGGCAGACCGCGTGGGCGAGCAGGTCGGGTCGACGTGGTAGTTCGTCAACCGAACGCTCTGGGCGTAGAGTCGGTCCATGACCGGCGTCTTGATCTGTGTGTTGCCGTGGCAGGCCAAATCGCCGTAGCCCTGATCGTCGGTCATGATGAGGATCACGCTGGGATGCTTTGGCGCGGCCAGGACACACCGGTTGGCTGGCACCAAGCAAAGTCCCGCCACCGCCACGAATAGTGAGGCCAAGGTTTTTGCGATCGATCGGTCCATGGTCTTCACTCCTCAGAAGTCAGTCGTTGAATCCCGGTTGAGCTCAATAGTTCTTGACGGTCCGAGTCGCCCCCCATTTGACTCGCAGGGCTCCCCAGACGCAAGCGTGCCCCCGTCGCCGCGAACTGATGGGCGGACAGACGCGCTACCGCGGCTCCTTCAGCGGCCAGCTTCTGCCGAGCGTCCCGCGGCTCCTTCCGGGCCCCGAATCGGACAGGCCTTCCACGATGCTGTGTCGCCGGTGCGGGCATGATCGACCACCAGAGCCATCCTGCGCCTCGATCTGAGAAGGGTTGCATTCTCAGATAGCCCCGACCTGTTTCAAAGCGGGCGTGATCACAGCCCAGACAATGCCGCCGCTAGTGATGGTTGACCGGATTCCGCGCGTTCATTTGACCAGCCGATGGCGTCCGGAGGTTTCGATCGAGCACTCAAAGCGAAGAGTGCCTACAAGAGGCGATTTCGCACGGAAGACCGGAGCGTGTGATCTCAGCCGATCGGAATCCGCCCGTTCTGGACGTCGAACTGGGTACCGAGCCTGATGGCGAGCTCAAGAACGGTGTTTTCGGCCCGCGGTCAGTCGTCGCCCGCTTGGACGGTCCGTGCATCCCTGGCCGATGGCGTTTCCGATGTGCGCCGCGTGTCGCGGTAGAATTTGCAGATGCCTCGCTTCGCCTCTTTAACGAAGTCACAAAACTCGCGCACCAACTCATCGGAATTCTCCCGTTCCAGAACTTCGATGGCCTTGGTCACGGGCAGTCCGGATCGGAAGAACGTATCGAAAGCGTGCTTCAATTTCCGACGTTGTTCGCTCGAGACCCCTGCACGTCGCAAGCCGATGATGTTCAGGCTTTGGACGATGTTCGCTGACAGGCTTTGCGTCATGCAGAACGGCGGCACGTCCATCTGGACGGCCGAACCGCCGGCCATCATCGCCAGCCGGCCGATGCGCGTGAATTGATGGATCAAACAATTGCCGCTAATCACGGCTCGATCGCCGACGTCGACGTATCCGGCCAGCAAGGCTCCGTTGGTAATGACCACTCCCTCACCGACGCGAACGTTGTGTCCCAAATGGCTGTTGGCCATCAGAAGACACCGGTCGCCGACGACAGTTTCCGTCTCTTCGCCCGTGCCACGGTGGATGGTCACGCCCTCACGGATGACGCACTCGTCTCCTATCCGCACGTAGCTGCGACCACCTTGATAGTTCACGTCTTGAGGCAGGTCGCCCAACACCGCTCCGGCGTGCACCCGGCAACGCGCTCCCAACGTCGTATGACGCAGAATGACCACGTTTGGACCGATCAGACAACTGGCCCCAATCGTCACCTCCTCGTCGATGAACGTGTTCGCCCCGATGACGGTTCCTTCGCCGATCACCGCGCGCGGCGACACCACCGCCGTTGGATGGATTTGGATCGGGTGGGACACACGCCCGGAGGTGCCCACCCACTGCCTCAGCGACAAAACTCTATCAGCGGGATTGCGAAACCCGTGCAGAATCAGGCCCCACATTGTCGACTACCCTGGTTTCTTGGTTCGAAACATCAGACGGCCGGGTTGCCAGAGACCGCACGGCCCAACCGATTTCCAGCGAGCCGAAAAAATGCCCTCCGGCCGCCGAGCCAATGCGAAATGCTGTTGAAGGGGAAAAGGGTGCGAAAAGTACCTTTTTCAAACGATTGCGGCAAGATCAGGTTGATTCTTGATAGGGCGAGTCTCGAAGGACACCCGCGTTCGTTTGCTGGCCATTCAAGACTGCCATATCGACAGCCAGTTGCCAGGATGTGGCAGACTGCAAATCTGGCAGTATTCGGTAAACTGTTTTGTAGAAAAAGGTTACAACAAGAACGGTGGCCGCCGCGCCGATTGGCACCGGGCTTGCAGCAAAGAGAGGGTGGCTGGAGACGCGACCGGCGACGCGAGGGTCGCCCCGGAAGCGGACTTCGAACAAACTTTCGTATCGAGACCATGCCACGCGAGGTGACGCGATGCCACGGAAAAAGAAGAAGGAAATCGAGCCGGCGGTCGTTTACTCGTTGCCCGTCCTGCCGGTAAAGAATACGGTTCTGTTCCCCTACATGCTGCTGCCGTTGTCGGTCGGTCGACCGCAGTCGGTGGCGGCGGTTCAAGCTGCGCTGGAAAGCGAGAGTAAAGAGTTGCTCGTCGTGGCCCAGCGTGACCCGAACATTGAGCAGCCATCGCTGGACGATCTGTTTTCAGTCGGCACAAAGGCCGTCATCAAGAACGTCGGCCGATCGGACGGCATGCTTGAAGTGCTCGTCCAAGGCGTCGAGCGCGTGACGATCATGCAGGCCGAGCAGACGGAGCCATATTTGAAAGTCCAGGCATGCACTCTTCCGCTGCCTGAGGAGGATAACGGCGCGGAATTCGAAGCTCTCCGTCGCGCGGTCGTTGATCTGGCTCGGCGAGCCTTCGAGCTAGCTCACCCGGAAGCCCAGGTGCAACTGAACCAGATCGCCGCTCAGACGGACAACGCCCTGCGGCTGTTCTTTTTCCTGGCCTCCGTTCTCGGCCTGGATTTCACCAAGCAACAACAGCTCTTGGAAGCCCAAACGCGACTGGACGCCGTTCGGTTGTTGCACGAATTCCTGACACACGAGGTGCAGGTGCTCGAGCTGCGTCACAAGATCGCCGCTCAGGCGCGCAGCGAGATGACTCAGGAGCAACGTGAGTACATGCTGCGTCAGCAACTGAAGGCGATTCAGCAGGAGTTGGGCGAGAAGAGTCCGGAGCAGGCAGAAATCGAAGAGCTGCGCAAGCGACTGGACGAGGCCGACCTTCCCGAGCAGGTCCGCAAAGAGGCCGAGCGGGAACTGCGGCGGCTGGAACGGCTGCCTCCGGCTGCGCCCGACTATCAGCTCACTCGGACTTACGTGGAATTGATCGCTGAGCTGCCGTGGAACAAGAGTACTCAGGACACGATCGACCTGAAACGGGCTCGGCAGGTGCTCGACGAAGATCACTACGACCTGAAGGAAGTCAAAGAACGGATTCTGGAGCATCTGGCCGTAATGAAGCTGAATCCGCAAGCTCATTCGCCCATCCTTTGCTTTGTCGGGCCGCCGGGCGTGGGGAAGACGTCGCTTGGCCAGTCCATCGCGCGGGCCATCGGTCGGCGTTTCGAACGCATGAGCCTCGGGGGCCTGCACGATGAAGCCGAATTGCGCGGCCACCGGCGGACGTACATCGGCGCGATGCCCGGCCGCATCATCCAAGCCATCCGTCGAGCGGGCGTGAACAACCCACTGCTGATGCTGGACGAAGTCGACAAGCTGGGGCAAGACTTCCGTGGTGATCCGGCGTCTGCCCTACTTGAGATTCTCGATCCAGAGCAGAACGTCACCTTCCACGACAACTATCTGGATCTGCCCTTTGATCTGTCGAAGGTCTTCTTCATCACGACGGCGAACACCCTGCACACGATCCCGCGGCCGCTGTTGGACCGGATGGAAGTGATTCGGCTTTCGGGCTACACGGAAGAAGAAAAGATGGAGATCGCGAAGCGGTACCTCATACCGCGGCAGATCAAAGAGGCGGGGCTGACGCCAGAGCAATTGCAGATTCCCGACCAAACGCTGCGCTACATCATCAGCCGGTACACGCGCGAGGCGGGCGTGCGCGAGCTGGAACGGACAATCGGCCGGCTGGCGAGGAAGGTGGCCATGCAGGTCTCGGAAGGGCACACCGAGCCGGTGACGGTGTATCCGGACGACCTGCCCGACATGCTCGGGCCGGAACGTTATCGCCCCGAAGAAGCCCGGAAGAAGTCGCAACCGGGCGTCGTCACCGGGCTGGCCTGGACAGAAGCCGGCGGCGAGGTGCTCTCGGTTGAAGCCTGTCTGCTACCCGACGGGAAAGGATTGCGACTGACCGGTCAGTTGGGCGAAGTGATGCGCGAGTCGGCCAAAACGGCACAAAGTTACGTGTGGTCGCACGCGCGCGAGCTGGGCATCGATCAGCGGCTGTTCCGTCGGTCGGGCGTGCACCTGCACGTGCCGGCCGGAGCCGTGCCGAAGGATGGCCCGTCGGCCGGCGTGGCCATGGTCACCGCGTTGGCTTCGCTGTACACAGGCATCGCCGCCCGCAACGACACGGCCATGACCGGCGAGATCACACTCAGCGGCCGCGTCCTGCCGGTCGGCGGGATCAAGGAGAAGGTCCTTGCCGCCCGATCGGCCGGAATCCGTCGGGTGATTCTGCCCGAAGAGAACCGGAAGGACTTGCAGGAAATCCCGGATCACATCCGCGACGAAATCGAGTTCGTGTTTGTCGAAACGGTCGACGAAGTCCTCAGAGAAGCTTTGCCCGGACTCAGCCGACGTCGGTTCGATTGGGTCAACGCGAATTGAGACGTATCGGCCGCCAGCGGCTATCTCCGCGCGGCGCCGTCCGCCTTCCGTCATGACTCGCGTTGCAACCCCGATCACGCTCGCCCCGGAGCGTCAGCCATTCAGGGCTCGAACCGGGTGCCCGTCGGTAAGCGCAACGAAAAGCGCGGCCACGCCGATTACGGCCGGACACGCTCCGTCACGCCCGTCGCGACAATCAAAACAATCGAAGCTCGCGTGGGGTGCGATGCCGCAAAGTCCCTTGAGACGGCGGGATTCCACGCCTCAGAAAAATTTTTTTCCGCCGGGAACTGTCCGGAAGCGAGCTCAGAATTGTGAGCAAACAGCCAAAATCGCCGGCAAAGGGGCACAAAAGTTCTTGACGGGCAGACACGACGATCTTACCATGCCGCTATTGTCGGTGGCGTTCCCGAGCTTGAGGCGGTATGATGATCGGATGCCATGGGCATTTACGGGTCAGTCAACGGGCTTGCTTCGACGCCGCTCAGGCCGTGAGGGCCGCCCAGCGTGAAGAACGGGCGGCCGGCTTCGTGAACTGATTGCTTCGTGCGATGCGGCGCGTCGCTCCGGCGACGAATAGGAATGCCGCTCGAAGCTGCGCTATCAGTGAGCGTCCCGACACCCGTCCCAGAGGATCTGGAGAAAAGACGGCCGATACGACCGATCGAGACTTGCTTGTCAACGGGCATTTGCTTGCGACAGCTCTGAAAGTTCCTGCGACCGCTTGCCGGCGGGTGACCGGAACGGAGAACGGATGATGAATGTGCTTCTCGTTTCCCCCAAGACGCCGACCACGTTTTGGAGCTTCAAACACGCCTTGAAATTTGTTTCGAAACGGTCCGCCTTTCCCCCCTTGGGGCTCCTGACGGTCGCGGGCATGCTCCCCGACGAGTGGAACTTGCGGCTAGTCGACCTGAACGTCTCCCGGCTGCGCGACGCCCAAATCCGATGGGCCGACTACGTGATGATCGGGGCGATGATCGTGCAGAAGGAGTCGGTCCGCGAAGTGATCCGGCGATGCCAGACGTTGGGGAAGCCTGTCATCGGAGGCGGCCCGCTCTTTACAACCGGTTATCAGGAACTAAGCGACGAGTTCGGCGCGGACCTGCATTGTGTTGTCGGCGAGGCGGAGCACATCATGGCCGACGTGGTCGCCGACATGCAGACAGGGACGCTTCGTCGCGTCTACGAGGCGTCCGGGCGTCCCGATATTTCGCTCGCTCCGATCCCGCGATGGGACTTGATTCGGCCCAAACATTACGTCTCGATGTCGGC
>JAADHY010000463.1 GCA_013151585.1 Planctomycetota bacterium | reverse complement strand
GATGTGCGATAATTCTCCATGCATCGCAGTGTACCTTAAGGTGTCGCCTGAAGGCGAGGGCTTCATTCCCTCCCATCGAGAGACAGTGAGCGGTAGGCGCTAGCCTCCGGTCCTCCGCGCTGGCCACTTCTGGACCGCACGCTAGCGCGTTGCGTTTACGCTAGTGTCCCAAGTGATGCGAGCGGCAGGCGCTAGCCTCCGGTGTTGAACGGCCACGGCATTTACGGCACGCTAGCGCGTTGCGTTTACATTCGACGCATGCTCATGTCCCTTGCGCTCAGAACGGTTGGCGCGTCTAATGATAGGTTACCAGCGGGAGTCAATGCGATGGACGAGCCGATCGCATTCTTCATCACGTGGAGCACATACGGAACTTGGCTGCCGGGCGACAGCCGAGGATGGCGGAAATGGCGGGCTGGGGATCAGCCTCCACAACCAAGGCTCGAGGCGTGGTGTCGTCGACGGATGAGAGGCAACCCTGTTGTCTTATCGCCCTGTCACCGGGCGGTTGTGGAGCAAGCGTGTCGCGACCATGCTGCGGTGCGACGCTGGTTGATTCACGCCATTAACGTCCGGACAAACCACGTGCACGTAGTGATTACAGCGACGAATATGCGGCCACAGATGGTACGGGACCAATTGAAGGCTAACGCGACGCGGAAACTGCGCGAGGCAGACAGTCGCTTCGCCAATAAGAGAGTTTGGGCGCGAGGCGGTGACTGCCAGATCGTAGACACGGAAGACGAACTTGAGCAGGTGGTGTTGTACATCCTTGAGGCGCAGGACCGTTGGCCCCGACAGTGACACTACATTGGGCGAGATCAGCGGCAGGCGCTAGCCTCCGCCCCTCCGCGCCGACCACTCCTGGACCGCACGCTAGCGCGTTGCGTTTACGGTGCTGTGCCAAGTGAAGGGAGCGGCGGGCGCTAGCCTCCGGTACTCCGGTCCTTGGCGTTCGCGGCCTGGGGACCGCACGCTAGCGCGTTGCGTTTACGTTTGCCGCAGGCTAGCACCTTATGTTGACTCAAAGCGTTGATCTTGCAAAGCTTCGTGATCAGTAGGATAAACCGTTACCATGCCAGTCGGCCTGTCATGTCTGCTACTGTACGTGCTACCGGCCGTGGATCCCGCGGCGGGCTCGCCGTATCTGCGACCGGAGTTTCGCTCGTTGATGGACGCGGTCACGTTTCACATGAGTTTCGATGCCGGCACGATGCGGCCCGACATGGCCGAAGGGCCGAAATGGGAGCCGACGGTTTTCGGCAGTCGCCGGGGCGAGTTCACCCACCCGCGGTTCGCGCCCGGCGTGCTCGGGCGATCGCTGGTCTTAGGCACCGGCGGGGCGGTTTATCCGCGTCTGGGCAACGTGCTGCTGGAACGGCGCGGAGCCATCGCCGTGTGGGTCATGCCGGAGAACTGGCAACGACCGCGCGATGACAACTGCGTGTTCGTTATGACTTCGAACGCCACGTTCTACTTGGAACGACAAGGGCCGGACATCGACGACGGCCGTGTCCGGCGACAAGAAGGCATCCTTTACATCACTCGCGTGCCGGGGGCTCGACCGGCCACGATCAACGGCGGATCGGACTGGCAGAACGGGCGCTGGTACCTGCTGGTCGCCAACTGGTCGTGGCCGACGATGGAGCTGAGCGTCAACGGTCAGCCATTCTTGGTGCGTTCGCTTTCCCAGTCACCGCGTCCGGGCACGTTCGGCAACCTGGTCGTCGGCGACCGATCCGGTCGCCCGCGCGGCCGCCTGGATGAACTGCTCGCTTTCCGTCGCCCGCTGAAACTCGAAGAAGTCCGTCTGCTGTGGACTCTGTGGCCCGCCCCTCGCCGCGATAACCGAGCGCATCGCCGAAGAATGTGCCGGGATTCCATGTTTTCAAGACGGCGCCCAGTGCGTGCCAACCCGGACGCCTGTCGCTCACGCTTCCCGCTTGCGATGCTCGATCGCCCAAGGCTCGGGCAGCGGTGGATCTTGCGGCCACCGGAAGATAGTCACAGCATGGCGCCGAGACGTGCCTACAGAATCGGATGCTTGGCTGTCTGCCACACGTCCGGCTCTCAGGATTCCAATCGCAGGACCCAATAGAGGCCAACGCCCAACAAAAACATCGCATAACTGAAGCCGAGAAACTTGGGAAGGAAGAACCGCTCCCGTTCCGGGCTGTCGTGGTTCACGTACAGCCTGTAAGCGATCAGATTGGCAAAGGATGCGACCAAGCTCCCGAATCCTCCGACGCTCACTCCCCACAGCAGGGGCTGCCACTGGGACGTAAATCTTGAGAAAAGCAGCGCAGCCGGCACGTTGCTCATCGCCTGACTCAACAGTGCCGACAACACAAACACATGCCCCGTGTTTTCCAGGCCCTGGGCCGAAAGAATCTCGCGGACGTCTTCGGCTAAACCGAAGAAAAACAGAAACGTCAAAAGCAGCGCATAGTCCACGCGTAAAGTTCTGCGATCGCATGCGACCGAATAGATCGGAATCAACAGACAAGCCGCCAGCGGAAGGGCACGCAAAACGCATAAGACAACGAGTCCCAGCCCGGCGGCATGCGTCCACGCACTTCGCGAGATACGGATAGGTGTCGCAGCGCCGTCTTCTTGCACGCTGCGGTGTGCTGTTCTTGTACGGACCAGTGAAGCGATGGATGCCAGCAGGAGAAAGAAGAAAAGCGAAAACGGAGCGATACAAAGCAGAAATTCCGAGGCACTGATTCCGTAAAACCAATACAGGAAGAGATTTTGCGGATTTCCGAAGGGAGTCAGAGCCGATCCGGCGTTGGCGGCCATGGCTTCGAGGATTACGAGAATGTCCCTCCGCCGACATTGCAGTTGCAGGGTCAGTGGAATGATCACCAAGAGCGCCACGTCGTTCGTCACGAACATCGACAAGACAAAGGTCGCAACCACCAGTTTCAGCGCAACAAACCGTTTTGTCTCAATGCGCGACGCGCAATAATCGAACAGACGGCTCTGCTCCAGGCCTTTGACGGTCACGAACAGCGCCCAAAGCAGAAACAGCACTTCCATCTCGGAAGCGCGGAGGAAGGTCGGCGGAGCTTTGAGATACAGGGACGTCGTGAGGAGCCCGACGCCGGAAGCCAGCAACAGCCATTCTTTTTCCGCGAAACGGCCCCATTTGCCAAATCTCATAGCAGTGACTAGGAAGCTCGCAAGGGAACGCAGAGGGTCATGAAAACAGAGGAGGATCGTACGCGCAATTCATTTCCGCGTCAAACCGGTACAGCGAAACGTTCCATCCCAAGCCGTCCGACAGCGCGTCCATCGTTGAGAAGCATGCCCTTGAGGCCGGCGAAACCCCGAAAGGTCTTTCTCGTTCGCGGCCGCACGCGAAAAGCTCGCCGAAGGGGAACTGAAAAAAGCGGAGTTGCCACCGTCTGGGAACGGAGCTGATCGGCGGCTCCAGTCGCTGCGGTTCCAGGCAGAAACCGCGACCGAGAAGAAGCCCGGGACTTCGGCTTGACGCGGTCTGCGGCCGCAGACCGGGCAGGCAAGCTCTCCGAGACTCGTACATCGCACGGTACCGGTCTCAGAGAGACGACCAAGCTACGACGCGCGCATGTTGCGAGCATCCTAGCGTAGAGCAAGCGTCCCGCTTGCTCTATAACCAGTAACCCGAACATACGATACGTCCTTTCAAACATGCGCGTACGACGCGCGTATGCCGGAAAGGAAGACTCTTACGCTCCAAGACACTATCCAAAAGACTATTCCGGCTCCCCCAGTCGCTCGGCGAGACCCAGGTCACCGAGGATGGCGTACAGGCAGGGGACCACGAGCAGGACCAGCACGGTTGAGGCGAGCAGCCCGAACACGATGCTGGTGGCCAACGGGATGAGCACTTGGGCCTGAAGACTCCGCTCTGTCAACAGCGGTAGCAAGCCGGCAATGGTCGTCAACGACGTGATCACAATCGCTCGAAATCGCCGGCGACTGGCTTGGGAGGCGGCCTCCAGAATCTCGGCACCCTCGCTCCGCTGCCGCTTCAGGAACAGAACCAACAGAATCGAGTCGTTCACGACGATTCCGGCCAGAGACACGAATCCCAGGATACTGGGCATGCTGAGATTGATGCCCATCACCAGGTGACCGACCACAACCCCGATCAAAGCCAGAGGGATTGCGACCATCACGATCAGCGGTTCGATGTAGCTGCGGAACTGAAAACTCAGCAAAATGAAGACCCCGAGCAGCCCGATCAACATGCCGCGCAGGATCGACCGGCGCGTCGTCTGGCCCTCGCGAGTTTCTCCTTCAAACGTCACATCGATGCCGGGATGTCGCGCAAGAAGCTCCGGCAAGAACGTACGCCGAAGCCGGGTCATCAGATCGGCCGTGTTGGTCACTCGAGGATCGATGTCGCCACGCAAAGTGACCGTGCGCCGTTCGTTGACGCGAGCAATGCGCGACCAACCTCGTTCGGTGGTCACTTCGGCCACGGCGCTGATGGGAACGCGGTTCCCATCCGGCAGTGTGAAGCTGAAATACTCGTAATCGGCGATGCTGTCGCGGTCGCTTCGGGCGAGGCGGACTTCGATTTCGTATCCTTCCCGTCCGACCTGGATCTCGTCGGCCGTGACGCCCTGAAAGGCCGCCCGCAATTGGCTGGCCATCCGCTGTGCATCCAATCCCAACCCGACGGCGCCTTCACGCAGTCGAATTTGAAGTTCCCGTTTGCCCGGGTGCAAATCGTCGGCCAGATTCGCGACGCCGGGGAAGCGAGCGAACCACTGTTTCAGCTCACCCGCTGCCCTCTTCAAGTCATGGAGGTCTTCGCCCATCAACCGAATCTCGATACTGCGGCCTTGGGGACCAAATCCCGGCTCGGTGTAGGCCAACGCCAACACGTCCGGTGGCTCGCCCACCTCCTGACGCCACGCTTCGAAAACGTCGTCCAGCCGGACCGACCGCTTTTCTGCAGCCAGCAGGTCGGCCGTGACCGTGGCCACGTGCGGGCCATTTTCGAAAGCATCCGGATTCCGGTTGAACCGGACGTAAACGGTTTTGATCAAGTCCTGTTGATCGGGCTGCCGGGGACGAAACCGTTCGTTCACGCGAGCGAGCCCGTCGGTGATCCGCCGGACGACCTGTTCGGTGCGTTCCAGCGGAGTTCCCGAGGGCAGCAAAACGCGGGCTTCGATCACGTCGCCGTCCAGGTCCGGGAACGCCTGAAACTTGAGCACGCCGCCGGCAAGCAATCCTACGGCCACCAAGAACAAAGCGGCTACCGTTCCGATCCACAGATAACGCCACCGCAACAGTGCGTCGACCGTGCGTCCCAGAATCCGTTCGCGCAGGAAATCGATCGCCCGGTCGAACTTTTGACGCAGCCGGCCGGCCTTGGTCGGATCGAAATGGCGAAACGAGTGTCCCAAGTGAGCCGGTAGGATCAGGAAAGCCTCGATCAGACTGACGACCAGCACCAGGATCAATGTGAGGGGAACCACCTCGAGGACCTTGCCGATGTCGCCCTGCAAGAAAGCCAACGGACCGAGCACGCAGACGGTGGTGATGAACGACGAGAAAACTCCTCCGGCCACTTCCGTGACGCCGTCGACCGCCGACTGGAGCGCCGGCTTGCCACGGGCGGCGTGGCTCGCGATGTTTTCGGCGATAACGATTCCGTCGTCCATGAGTAGGCCCAGAGCCAACAGCAGGCCCACCATCGTCATCATGTTGATGGTCAGCCCGAGATGGGGCATCAAGAAGAATGCTCCAAGAAACGACACGGGCAAGCTCATCACCACCCAGAACGACAGACGAAGGTTGAAAAACAGCCACATCGTCAACATCACCAGCAGCGCGCCTTGCCATGCATTCTTCACCAGCAGCACCAGCCGATCGCGCACCAGGGTCGAGCCATCCTGGGTGATCTTGATGTCGACTTGGGGACATCGGCGTCGCTCCGCCCGGACGAACGCCTTCACGGCGTCTGCGACGCGGATGACGTCCTGGTTCTTGGTCATGAAGACGTTCATGAGGGCAGCACGCCGGTTGCCGAGCAAGATTTTCTCTTCGTCCAATTCGAACGTATCCACCACCCGAGCGATATCCCCCAGTCGGACCTCAGTCCCTCCGTCGCCGGCCAAGATCACCAGGTCCTCCAGCGCTTCGGGCGTGCGACGCTCTTCAACGAACCGAATGACGATCTCGCCCTGGCGCGTTTCGATCGTCCCGGCGGGCAAATTCACACTTTGACGCCGTATAATGTCTGCGACCTGATTGGCATTGAGGCGATAGCGGCGCAACGCCTCGTCACGCAACTCCACACGAAGTTGGTGGTCGGAAAAACCTTCGATCGTGACCAGCGAGACCTGCGGTTGCTGCTGAAGACGCTCCTTCAGGTCTTCGCAATACACCTTCAGGTCGGCCAAGGGCATCGGGCCGGTGACCAAAAGAGCGAGCACCAGGTCCACGGTGTGAAGTTGACGAATGACGGGCGTTTCGGCATCCGACGGCAGATCGTCGATGGAGCCGACGGCCGTATCAATTTCGTCTTTGAACTCCTGGTATATCCCGGCCTCGTCCATTTCGACCGTGACGATGCCCACGCCGTCCCGCGCCTCGCTGCGTAGCTCTTTCACATACCGCACGCCATCCAGCGCGTCTTCGATCCGTCGGCAGATCGCCTCCTCGACCTCCTCGGCCGTTGCCCCCGGATACACGACGCGGATTTCCACTTCCGTCGGGCTGAAGTCTGGAAAGGTCTCTCGCCGGAGCTGGCCGACCGTCAAAATGCCCACGGCCAAGAAGACCAGCATCAACAGATTGGCCGCCGTCGGATGGCGTGCAAAGAAAGCGATCATTTCACGGTTCCTGCGCCTTGAGCCTGTGCCACCAAGAGCTCCGCCAAAGCCTGGTCCTCGATCGGCTGAACCCGCATCCCTTCGATGGCCGGGGCCGGATCGGACACCACCAAACGCTCCCCTCCTTGCAGACCGGCACGCAAGCACAGAAAATCGGACTGCCCGAACGCAATCTGCACCTCTTTCCGCCGCAAGCGGCTCTCGGAGTCCAGCACGTACACATGCCCGTCATGCACAGCGAGTCGCGGGATCACGACCCGCTGCCGTCGGACGGCTCCTCGCAGCTCAACTTCGCAAAACATTCCCTGGACCAGTGGAGGCCGCTTTCCGGGAATCGCTTGCGCGTACGGCTTGTCCACGGCCACGACGAGTCCCACGGTATGGGTCTGCGGTTCGATCTGCTCGCGCATGCGAACGACCCGCCCGGTCCATTCCGCCTCGAAGTCTCCGATCCGATAGCGCACAGTAACATCAAAGTTGAACAGTCGCTTGACTGTCGCGGTGTCCAACATCACCGGCGCGGCGATCCGGTGGGCCGGGTCGATCAGATGGCGCAACTGGTCGAGTGGAATCTGCGCTTCGATCTCGGCTGCGTCGGTCCCATGAGCCCGGAACAAGACCTGGCCGGCCACCACGTATTGACCGACCTCCAGTTGCACCTCGCCCACGCGGCAGTGGAACGGCGCTCGAATGACCGTTTTGGCCAAGTCAAGCTTTGCCTGGGCCAGCGCCGCTTGCTTGACGGCTAACGCCGCCTGAAGCGACTTGCGCCGGGGAGATACGAGCCGAATCTTGTTTTTTAGCGACTGAACGCTCCGTCGCTGAGCCAGCACAGCCCGACGCTGCGCATCGACTTGCGACGCTGAGACAGAGTTTTTGTCTCGCAGCGATTCCAGACGAGCCAATTCTGCTTCGGCCAACGTCAGCGATGCACTCTCAAGCTTCAAGAGATCCTGGTCGTTGGTTTCCTGAACCGCCAATTCGTCCAATTGAGCGGTCACTTGTTCGATATCGGCCTCCAATTGCGCGATCGCCAGCTCGTATTCTTTCGGATCGATACGCAGCAGGATCGCCCCTTGCTTCACCGTGGCGCCGGGCTTCAGGTCCGGATGCGTTTGGACGATCCGTCCTCGCACTTCCGCCACCGCCTGCCATATTCGGCGCGGCTCGGCTGTTCCATAGCCAATCACGCGGGGCACGACGTCGACCACCGGAACGCGCACGATTCGCAAAGTGCGTACTGTTTCAGCGGGCGCGACCGGCTCCGGCTCGGTCCTGGAAAGCCGAGCCAGCAGGACAGCCACCAGGCCCACCGCGATGGGCGGCAGCACCAACCACTTTCGCGAGAACAACTTCAGGAATCTCTTCATACCGCAGCCTTCGCTATGCAAAACGTAGAGCAAGCGTCCTCGCTTGCTCGCGGCCGACTGGCTAGCGCTCTGTCAAAGCCACAAGGGGATCGCTGAGCCTCGTGGTGTAGGCATCTCGCCTGCACCAAGCGGCCGAAACGGCCACACCGCACCGTCACTTCATCCCGACTTTCCGCTGTCACGCAGCACTGGTCTCTTTGTGCGTTCTGATCTGCTCAGAATGAGCGCATGTCATGCGAACACAGAAAACCGCCGTGAGCGCAAGGCGCTAGCCTGCGGTCTTGTCGGCTTTGCTCTCCACAGAAACACCGGAGGCTCGCGTCTTCCACTCACTCACTTTCTTTGGTTGCGGCCACCACGTCGGGTTCAGCGGGTGGCTGGGGGATCACGACGTGAGCCCCAGCCTAGTCGTCCCTACGCCACGATCGCGTCACGGTACAGACGCCAAGTCCGCTTCGCATGACGCGTGATGTCAAACTGGCCGTCGCTTAAGTGCCACAGCACCGCTCCAGGTTGAATGATGCCCACGAACAACATCGCAATGGCATCAGCCTGCACGTCCGAGCGAATCTCGCCAGCCTTTTGTCCCTGCCGAACGATCTTGGCCACACCGCGCAAGTACGTTCGAATTGTTTCGTATGTCTTCGCTTTCCTCCGCGAGTCGCCTCCGGCCATTTCGTCCGAAAACATCACTCGCGGAATTGCCTGATTCTCTCGGATCAGTTGGACGTGACGGTCCAGCAAGCGTTCCAAACGCTCGAGGGAACCGGTCCATTCACGGCAAACAGCTTCCACATTCGCCATCAGCCGCTCGCCGATCAGCTCCAAAACCGCCCCCAGCACCTCCTCTTTGCCCTCAAAATGCCGATAAATGGCCGAAGGCACCAAGCCGACCTGCTCGGCGACCGCCGCCACGCTCAGTTGCCGGATTCCATGCGTGCCCAGGAGTTGCAAGGCCGCTTCGGCGATCTGCTCCCGTCGAATTTCCGTATCGAGTTTCTCTGCCGCCATCGTTCTGCCTCCTGTTGTGAATATAGATTCACAATCGGCCACAGTCAAGTGGAGAAAGAGCAAACCAGCGTCTGCAGAAGCAGGCCACACCGATCGGCTTGGTGGACTCGCTTTTTCAGTTCGGGCGGGAGTTGTTCTGATCCGGCTCGGAATCCTCACCGCGCAATCTGAGAATCAGCGAAATCATCTGGCTGCGTAACGCGTCGAGGTCTCCGGCTGGATCGAGCTTCTCGATCCAGGCTTTGGCGGCACGGACCGCGTCTTTGCGCCGGCCAGAGCTCTGGGCATCTCGGATGGCTTTTTGCAAAGTGGCCAGGTAGCGCACGTCATCCACGCCTTCGCGGAAACCTTCCCACGCCAACGTGTCGATGACGCCGTCGACCGTTGGGTATGTGAAATTGTGGTCCCGATACCGAGGATGATCGAAGTCGTTCCAGATATGGCCGAAGTGATACTGATAAGCAAAGTCCATCGCGCCGTCGAAGCCAGCTTTCCAGAGCAGCAGTCCGTAGTTGCGGCGGTAAGTTTCCGGCTCCTCCACACCGACTTGCGGGTTCGCGTAACTGAGAATCAAGCTACCGACCGAATGCCATTTGGCCGCCTCGTCCGGCTGCGGCGCGCCGGCAAAGACCAGACAGTCCAGCAAGCCGCCCATGACTTCGAAGGTGCCGCGATAGCCGGCGACGAAAGTTTTCCCGCCGGCGTCTTGCACGGCTTTCCACGCCGCTCGTTGGGACTTCAATCGTTCGCCCCGCGCCTCGTCGAAACCGTAGGCAAACAAGTCCGTGTAGTCATATTCGCGGATCAATGTCAGCCATTTCCGCACCTCCGCCTGCTTGGCGGCCAGACGCTTTGGATCGGTGGCGTTGCCCGTTGTAATGCCTAAGGAAAAGAACGGCCCGGTGGGCAGGCCCGCCTCACGTCGCAGCTCGAGCGTGCGCCGCAACAAACGCTCGTCGTAAGGCTGATACGAGGTCGGGAACAGGACACCATGCGCCTTCATGTTGCGGAGCTCGGCTAGCATCTGTTGTTCCGACTTCCATTTGGAGGAGATGCTCGGTTTGCCGTCAGGCGCCAGCCTGCCGGTGTAATAAATCGAATAAAGCAGCGGTGACGGTTCGAGCCGAAACCGCAGGACGCGCACGGAAAGGCGGAGCCGAGCCTGTTCGCCGCCGGTCGATCGCAGACGGATCGTTCCCTGGTAGGTGCCTGGGCGAGCGTCGTCGGGAACACGAACCGTGATCCAAAACTGCTTGGCTTGCCGTGCGGGGATATCGACCGGTTGAAGCTGGTCGGCATCGCGCGGACGCAGGTCTTTCAGATCGTTGTCTGACGCACCCTCGTCCAAATCGCGGCTCACCTCGATGGAAACGGGACGGCCGGACGCATCCGTGGTGCGTACGAAATTACGTTTTTTCTCGAGATCGACGCGCACAAGCGCGTCGTCCTTCAGCAGCAGTTCCGGCTTGAGCACCCGCTCGGTGCTTCGGCCGATGTTTCCCTTCCCCTGGAACCAACACTTGACCACCCGCACGTCGACGCAATCCGGCGACAGCTCGCCCGCCGCGCACCGCAGCGGATCAATCTGCACGGTCAGGTCTTGGAGCTTCTGGACGGCCAACACGGTAAACGTGGCCGGCTCGTACTCGCCGGGGCACGCGGTTACATGCAGCTCGTCGTCGATGCGGCCAGGGATCGGAAAGGAGTTGGGCAGGATGCGTGCGTTAGTGATCGGACGCGAGACGAATACGATCAGAGAACGGCCTTCCCCGCTCGCTGCGAGCCGCTTCAGATTCGGCACGACATGGGCTAGCAAATCAATCCGCTGCCGGAGTTCGGCCACCTCACTCGGTGAGCCGTATCCAATGCGCTGGAGCCGCTCGATGAGCGTGCGTGCCGCGCCGACCGTCTGCTCGGCGTATTGAGCCAGCCGCTGAGCGACGGCAGGGAGCCTCGTGCGACGTTGATACCCGGCCAAATCGCCGGCCAGCCGGTCGAGAGTCTGCTTTTGCTCCGCGAGTTTCCGAAGCAGCCGCTCGCGCACCGGCTGGAAGCGCTCGCGAGCCACACGCTGGTATTCCGTCGGGTTCGGTGTGTCGCCTTCGATCACCACGTCGTCGACGTAGCACACGATCCGCTGACCGGGCCGGGCGAAAATGAAAATTGCCCATCGGTCGACCCAAAGGGCCACATTCTCGCTCGTGGCCCCATCGATGTAACGTCCCGTGACGCTCTCGGCGCGCCGGCCGGCCTCCTGAGCCAGATTGCCTGTGACATGAACCCACTTCGCAGTCGTGTTCCGTAATGTCTCGAAAGGCCCGCACCCGGAGTGTCTGGTTGGCGGAAAGGTATAGTTCGCCCCCAAACCGACGCTGGCCCCTCGCGGCAGCGTCAGGACTTTGATCCAAGCGCTGAAGCGCAAACGTCCCTCGGCCGGCACCCGGACTGGTACATGCCAATACAAATACGTCCCCTTTTTCAACGTCACATCCAGCTTGAACGCACGCCGCCCGCCGTGGGCCTCCTCGTCTGTTAAACCTTTGAAGTGGACCTCGTACTTTCCATTGGTCGTCCAGAATTGAACCGGGTCCGCCTGTTCGAAGTCTTCCGCGTAATGGAACGGTTCCGCCCAAGCGACCGTTGCCAGTGCAAGACTGATCCAACCAGCCAGAGCTGCGCACCAAGCTGAACTGCGGTCCGACCGAAGCCGCGAGAACCAACCCGTTGGACCACCCCAGGGCAAAAGAAGGGTTCTGAACAGCACAATTCTTCTCCTCATGAATCCGGTCAGCCAAACCCACTCGGCCAATTCCAAAGCTCGAATTGTGGAGGCGGCGGCTTCTGATCTTCGCTGGCGGCAATCGTTCTGTCGCTATGCTAGAGCCCATCCTATTCGTCGCAAGGTCCATGCACAATCAGGTGCCTTTCGACGGGCACACCCCTGACGCAAGGCCATCAAAGGCGCAAACGTTTCTTTTCGCAAGCCGGACTTGCATAATGGCCCAATCAATCGCCATCGACAGGTCCGAATTAAACCGGGAGAGCCGCAAGGATTTGGGAGGAGATCCATGAGATACGTGCGAAAATGCAACGAGGAATCAGATCGTGCCGCCAGCGATTCCGATCATCGGCAACCGAGCGCTTTTGGAAACAACAGATGTTTTCGCCACGAAGTAGGTGGCTGCGTCGGACGGCTCGGATGGATGGTAGCCGTCGGTCTGTTCGGTCTAGGAGGAGACGTTTTTCTCGTAGCCACCTGCGCCGCTGACAAGCCGGATTGGAAGGCCGAGTTCCTGACGCTCTGCGACGCAGGCCGCAAGATCGTGGAAAAGCAAGCGCGAACCGAAAAACGCATCGGACGGGCTTTTTACTGGGACTCGTATGTCGTGCGGGCCTTGGCCGTGGCCTATGACATGACCGGACGCCAAGAGTATCTCGATGCTTGCCGTTTGTGGTCCGACCGGATGCTGCAGTTTCAGCGCCAGATGATTCCTCCAGGAGCGTACTATATGCAGTATGGCCGCCATCCGGGACAGACCAAAGGCAATTGGTACGTGGCCGATTGCTCGTCCATCGCACTCGGTGTGCTGGCCACGGCTGTTCGGTGTGACGAACCGGAAGACAAAGCAAGATATTTGAAGTCGGTGCAGGATTTCGCTCGCCTTGTGGTGGACCGGTTCGTCCGGCCATCCGGCGGCGTGACCGACGGGTACTGGCCCAAGTCGGACAAGGAATGGTGGTGTTCGACCGGCATCTTCGGATCGCTGGCCTTTCATTTGCATGCGGAGACCGGTGATCCCTCATACCTGAGAGTCGGTTTGGGGACAATCGACTGGCTGAATCGCCAGGACCTGTTTCGTGTGGCCGTGCATTTTCCGCCCAAGCAAATTACTCCGACGGTGCTGATGTACTGCCTGGAGGCGTATTCGGCAGGCTTGCCCTATTTGAAAGTGGGAACGGAGCGATACCGGCTGGCCCTGACCCAGTTGGGCCGGGCGCATCAGTGGATGCTCGAGAACTGGGAAGGCCGCGCGGGGATCGACTACGTCAGCCAGTGGGGGAGCAAGTTCGGTGGATTGCCGATGCACGTCTACGTTTTCGCTCGTCAGGTGCCCGGTAAACAGGAGTTAGTCCAAGCCGCCGACCGGGAACTTCGCCACATTGCGGGAATCCTGAAGACGGCCCCGCCTTCCAATCAACGCGACCAGCTTGCGCTGTTTGCCATGATGTCTTATGCGGAAAAACTCTGCCCGGGCGCTTTGGATCGGGCGAGCTGCCAGTCACGTGCGAAGACTGCGCCCCGTCGTTGATTGACTGGGCAAGAACTGAGGATGACTACGATGGCCAAAGAGCGAAAGAAATATCGCCGGCGTCCCTCGAGGGACGGTGGCGGGCGAAACAGCACGGCGCTCGAATCGCGCGCGATAGGAGCGGTTTCGCCGTCGGGAGGTCAACGGGACGCGGCGGCGCGGGTGAGCCTTATCCGGGCCATGGGTCGGCTGGCTATTCTAACGCTGGCAGCGGGAAGCCTGTGGCCGGAGAGAACCGTCGAAGGGAAAACAAAGCCGACAAGGCCGACTGCGGCGGCGAGGCGAGCGGCCGACGTGATCCGCCGCGAGGCGCTTCGGCCGCCAAACGGGCCTGACGGCCGACCACTCCCTCTGGTCAGTCACTGGAATGCCGGCAGCCAAGGCCGTGGTTGG
>JAADHY010000419.1 GCA_013151585.1 Planctomycetota bacterium | reverse complement strand
CGAACCGCACCACTTCTTATCTAACGGCTTCTAAGCCGGCCGAATCGGACGGGCCGAGCCGAGCTTCGGCGCCGGGAGGCTATTTCTTGTCGGCTTTTTTCTCGGGCACTTTTTTGGCCTCGTCTGCTGGCTTTTTCTCGGCCGGTTTTGCCGGTTTCTTGGCGGCCGGTTTGGAGGCGGGCTTGCTGGCCGCTTTCTTGGCCGGCTTGGCCTGTTTCTTCGGCGGAGGAGCGGCCGCCGGTTTCTTCGCCGGCTCAGGCTTCTTGACCGCCGGTTTCTTCGCCGGTTCGGGTTTCTTCATCGGTTGAGCAGCGGAAGCGGCTTTCTTGGGAGCCGGCTTCGCAGATTTTGCGGCCGCCGGCTTCTTTTCGGCAGCGGGAACCGGTTTTTGGGTCGGAGCCGCCTTCTTGGCCGGGGCAGGCTGCTTCGGCGCGGCCTTCTTGACTGGCTCGCTTTTCTTCGCGGGTTCGGCTTTCTTCACCGGCGCCGGTTGCGAGACTGGTGTTTTGGACGGGAGTTCTGGTTTCGGCAGTTTCTTGCCACGGAGGCTGGGATCCGCCTCTTCGAGCTGCAACCGCCGAGCAATCATCAGCACTTCCCGCATTTTGACCTCATCCGCCGTTAGATGCTCGCCTTTCTGCAGGTCTTTCAGAGCCCGGTTCAACTGAGTCAGCTTTTCAAGGATGACTTTGGCATGGTCTTCCAATTCCGCTTGCAACTGCTCCTCGATCGCCTTCTCCATCGCCTCTAGTGTTTCTTGCGAAACCTTCTCACTCCGTGCCAGCTCTTTGAAGGTTTGCCGCATCAGGTCGCGGTTGTTTCGGAGCACTTGACGAAACTGGTCTTTCGTCATCGTCAAGGCTTGCTCCATGATGGTGTCCACCTGCTGGAGCGCATACTTCTCGATTTGCTCCCGGGCCCAGGGCATCCTGGCCACGAACTGCTCGCTCAATTGTTCGGCCCAGGTCTCCGCATTGGCATTGATCTGTTGCTCCAACTGTTTTCGCAGAGCCGGAACCTGCGTTTCAATCATCTCGGTGGCAACGTCCACCAGGAACTGCGGTTGCAAGGCAGGGCTCACCTTGGAATAGCCATAGGCAAAATAGCCGCAGAGCAGCAACAGGATGATCGCGCCCACCACGCCCGTTACGATGGCCGACGCCGTCGTTTTCTTGCGGAACTTTTCCAGGTCTTGATTCAGTTTCTTCAGCCGATCTTCCAGGTTTTGCGCGTTGCCGTTTGAAGGTGTCTCTGACATGATGACCGACCCTTTCCAAATCTGAAGAAAAAAGAACTCCGATGAATGACACCTGCCGTTTTGCCAAAAACGCCCGCAACTTTCTCTGACGCTACTATTGCTCGACGTCCTTAGCGAGCTCGTAGGTCATGATGCGTGGCTTGAAGAGGTCTCCAAGCAAGTACAGCATCTGCTGGGCCAGAGGAAGATCGCCCTCGGCAGGTGGGTCGGCGACTGGGAATTCCTCCCAGGTCTCATACATCTCGTTCAGTTGTGCTTCGAATTCATCCACGTAGTACTTGGCAACCATGTCTTCCATAGCGCGCGTCAAGTTGCCCACGACACGCTGCTGGAGCTGCTCGTCCTTTGCCTCCGGAAACTCTTCGACCAGAATCTCCATGTATTGGTCCAAGAGTTGCTGGTCCGGATGGGTGAACTTTTTCTGCAACTCCGCCCGTAAATTTTCTAGCAGGATCTTCTGCTGCTTCGTAAATTCTTCCTGGTACCGGGGCATATCCTTCTCGATTTGCTTTTGCAGAGCTTCAAGCAGAACCGGCTGCACGTTCTCGACCAGCCGGGTTGCTTCCCGCTGCAAGGTACCGCCGGTGCCCCCCATCCGCTCTTGCGCCAACGCCATGATTTCGTTCAAGTTCTCCTGGCTTCGGACCCGGTTCGCCAGTCCCCAAAAGGCCCAAAACACAACACAGATGAAAAGGAGGACTAGCAGCAGGATCACCAAACGAACCCGTTTCCCTCGAGCCGTGGCGCGCAGCACCTTTTGGAACTCTTTTTCCAACGCCTCGACCTGCGCCGTCAACTCGGCCGCCGCAGATCCCGTTTCGACCTTTGGTGTTTCTTCATTGGACATGGCCCGCTCTCCCTTTTTCTTTTGAAAAGTGAAAGTTGAAGAACCGTGACTACAGGGACGAATCCGCTTCCCACAACGAATTTTTCCGGCAAAAAACAGACAAACCGTAGAAAGGTCCTCGCCGATGTGCGAGTATCACGATACGAGGATGAAGCTCAGATGTCAAAACCAAATCGCCTCAATTGACCAAGTTTCCTTTTCGCGCCATCTATGTCATCTTCTGTATATTGACGCTCGCCGACCACCGATCCAACAGCCTCGATCGCGGTCTCGGCCGCACTCCGACAACGCGTGCGAGCGGAGGATTTGACCGAAAGACCCTTAGCCCTGCCCCTTGCCGACTTTTGCAGGTTAACGTCTTTTGCCGACCGGACTGCGGAACGGTACGCAAGCCCTCATTCGGACGACGATCGGGCCTTGCAGGTTGTGTTAACTGCCTGGACGACGTATTCCTTTCGTTCTGCGTTCTTTCAAGGACTTGCGGAGCGATGTGATCCAAACCAAAAGGCGTCCCGCCTCGTCCAACCGCAACCGACGGGTCAGTTTATGAGGCGTTGTCGCCGCACGCAGCAAAAGGCTCCAAGAAGCCTGCCGTCGTGGAAACCGGACCCGCAGGCGGCTTAAATCGATGCCCTCTTTTCGAATCTGATGCGTATCGACGAGGATCGGTATTCCCGAAGCGGCGGACACCGCTCGCAAAAGATCGGGCAAGGGCTCGTCGCGGTATTCGAGGGGGCGCAGCTTGAAGAAGTCGCGAGCCAGTTCCAGCCGCGACACGTCCTCGGGCAGTTCCCAGCCGACCGGCCAATGGTCGTGGCCTTCTTCGAGTGGTTCCACACGCAGTTCGATGTCTCCGGAGGGCGTTCGTGACGGCCGGAAGCCGAGGCCGAAGTCGTTCAGCAGCGCGGCCAGCGCTGTGCCGAGGCTCAGCCCCTTCAAGTGTTGTGAGCATCGAGTGTCACTTGTCTGCCGCACCAGCTCCTTGGCTGCGACCGAGAGATGAATTGGGAATGCATCCGGCAGAGGCAAGGTTGCCAGCGCTTCCTGCAAGCCCTTGCCGTGAACTTCAACTTCCAGTTGGGGGGTGAGGGCTTGGAAAACCTGCTGGAACTGCTTCGGCGACAGGCCGAAAGCCGGTTTGCCTTCAGGGGAACCTTGGGCTCCATAAGTCTGCAGCTCGCGCAGCCATTCTTTCAGGCGATCAATGTCGCGGAGCGTGAAGCTGCGGTCCGGAAACGTGATGCGTCCGGTCTGCTGGAGGCGGCCGACGGCCGTCACGCGCCGGATCGTACCGAATCGCTGCTCCTTGACCTCCGGCTCGTCGTCCAGAATAGGGCGACGAATCCGCAGCGGGACGCCCAACTGTTGAAAAACTCGCCCCCACTGCTGAGCCGCCAACCCCGCCGCGACACCACCTTCGGCCAGCAACTCGACGGAGACTTCGGTTTTGGGGGCGCGGGCTCGGTCTTCAGTCCGGGAACGCTGTGCATGGGCGAGGCCAGGCGCAAGAGCAAACGCGAGCGTTGCCAAGCCTATCAGACTGCCGGGAAGTGTTCTCATGCCGGGCATCCCCGATCCTGCTCCGTCCGCACACGAACCTCCCCACGGCAGAATCTGGCTCGGCAACCACACCCCTTCAGAAACACAGACGCGAAAGTCGACGAGAGATTTCCTCGTCGGTTGACCCGCCGCCTCTCAGAAGCCGAGAGGGCAACGATTTGCGGCTTGAATCTACGGCCATTTCGCCGGCTTGTCAACAGCAGTGGTCCTTTTGCGGTACGTCGCCGCGGCGTTCCAGGACGGCGGTCCGCGCTTGTCGCGGTGGTCGTTCTTTGGATAACGTACAACCACATCAAATGTCTTTCCCAACGATGAGGAGAATCCGAGTCAGCAAGGAGTACTGGCAAGAGCATGTCGATGTTTCCGAGGAAGTCGTTGTCGGTCCGCTGCCATCGTCCGTCGCGCGTCCGGTCGCGTGGCTTTGTGTGGGTTGCGGTGATAAGCACGTGGGTAGGAGCCGCTCTGCCGGTTCCGGCTGGTGGTCCGATTGGTGCGACACCGCGGGGCCAAACGGACAGCGGATTGTCGGACGCCTCCCGCACGCTGACGGGCAAACCCTGGATCGACATGGACTACGGCCCTTTCCTGACGGCGACAATCGAGGCTCCCCATCCGGTCGGCAATATCGCGTACAAAGGGATCATGATTTGCGTGGACCGCCAATCACAGGCGTATGTTCTGTTTGACTCAGACCTTTTGCGCTATGCAGCCGGTTGGTCCGGTGGCCGGATCACATGGACCAACTTGGTCTTCGACGGATCGCATTGGACACATCCGTGGATTGATGGCGTGCAAGTCTTCGGCAATCGGCTGGCTCCTGGTTGGGCATCGGACGGTCGCTTCGACGATCCGCGGCCGCAGCCCTACGGCCCGCTGCCGCGCCCGTGGGCTCACTACCAGGGACTGTACCTGTGCGGAGAGCGAGTGGTCTTGGCGTACACAGTGGGCCGCGCACGGATTCTCGATTCACCTGGGTTCGAGACGGCCGGCTCGGCTGCCTCCTTTACTCGCACCTTGAATGTGCCGCCAACGGCGACCGAGCTCTTGCTGCGCGTGATCGAATGCCGTCCCGCACCGACAACGTTCCTGTCGATGGACGATGTTGGTCCTGTCAAGAAGTCGGCTTTGCCGGCCGCCGACGCCGCAGCAACTGCCAACGACGCCAATCCGGCCGCCGGCGATGCGGGAAAACGCAAGGCCGCCGTCGTGGCAACGGCCCCCGCAAGCGAACGCCTTATCGTCTTCGGCGATTTGTCAGTAACGCGGGCGGTCGAGCGTCAAAGAGCCGGCAAGCCGGCGGTCCCATCCGAAGGTCTGATCGCACATTGGACGTTCGATCAGGGAACGGGCAAATTGGCCCGAAGTCGTCCGCTGGGTTTGCGGGCTCACTTGGCCGGCGCGCAGTGGGCCAATGGGAAACGCAGCGGCGGCTTGCGCTTCGACAACAAGAAGCGGCGAGCGACCGTGGATCGATCGGAGGCCGTCCGTCTGGGCGGTCGGGATTACACGATCGCCGCTTGGATCAAGAGTACGGCGGGCGGCACACTGGTATCCTTCACGAGTAAGGGCAAGTGGGTTCCCGGTGGCAAAACGCTTTTCATCCGGGA
>JAADHY010000291.1 GCA_013151585.1 Planctomycetota bacterium | reverse complement strand
CCCCCCGGCTAGCTGGCACTTTGGCAGCGGGGCCTGTGTGCTTGGCTGTGTAGGGCCTAGGCGATCCGTATTATAGTTGCCCTGGAAGTAAAGTCAGCCGGGATTTCCCGGATGGCCTTCGGCCGACGACCGCCGTCGGCCTTTTGAGCGATGTGATCACAGTCTTGGAGGATCACAACCTCTTTCCGGACGCAGGCCAAGTAGGAGTGTGCCTGCCTTGGAGCCGTGATCCTGTCTGAAATGCCCTTCATAGTGGAGGATGTTTGTGGGCGGCAGGGGCGCTCAGATTGCCGGCAGAGCGACTGCCGCCCCGGCCGTGTCTGCCAGGTCGAGGTGGGTATAGGTGTTCATCGTCAGGCGAATGTCGCTGTGGCGCATGAGCTTCTGGGCTACGCTGGGCGAGACGCCGTTGCGGGCCAGAAGGGTGGCGTAGGTGTGTCGCAGGCAGTGCACGTCCACGGTTCGGCCCTGGGCGTCGCGCTTGGCAATTCCGGCGGATGCCAAGTCGAGGTTGAACGTCCGCAGGAAGTTTCGGCCGGCATTGAACAGCGGGGCGTCCTGGATGGATTGGCCGCCATCAGCCAGCCGGTCAACGTGCTTCCGCAGGTCGTCGGCCAAGTCGTCTCGCAGAGGCAACATTGCCGCCCGCCCACTCTTGGCGTGCTTGCCTTCAATGCAAACGTACGGGCTGGCTTGGTCAAGGCCCAACGCACCGACGGTCAGTGAAGCCACCTCCCCTCGGCGAAGGCCGGTGAGTATCATGAACTTGTAGAAACAAGTGCCTCCCCGGACGCACTGCCGGGTACGTCGTCGGAAACAAGCTTGTTTGGCCCTGGAAACCAGATAGAATCAGGCAAAGGGCCAGCGGCGGCCGTGTGGCCAGGTCGAGTGAGAAAGGTGGCGCGAACGCCCTTTCTAAAAAGACAGGTGATGCAAGTGACGAAAAAAACTGACGAAGCAAGCAATATCGATCTCCTTCGCGAGGAAGTCCGTTCTCCGGTCCAGCGTTTGTTGACACGGTTACAAGAAGACCTCGGTGACGATCTGCTGTCGCTCTGCGTGGTAGGCAGTGCTCTGACCGGTGATTTCCACCCGAAATACAGCGACATCAATACTGTCTTGGTGGTCAGGCAGCGCAGCCACCGCCTTTTGCAACTGCTGGCGGGATACGGCAAGAGCATGGGCAAGCGAAAGCTGCGTGCCCCGCTCTTGATGACATCGGAGTATATTCAGCAATCACTCGATGTCTTTGGCGTGGAGCTGCTCGAATTCCAACTCAACCATGCGATGATTTACGGCTCAGATCCGTTTACTGAACTGAGCTTTCGCAAACAGAACATCCGCCTGCAGTGCGAACGGCAGTTCAAAGCGGCCTTGATCAAACTCCGCCAAGGCTATATCCGCGCCTTGGGCAAACCGAAACTCGTTGCGGGCCTGCTTACCGAATGCGTCTCGGAGTTGGCCGTGCTGCTTCGGGCCCTGCTCTGGCTCACGGACACCGATCGGCCGCGAGACGCACTGGCCACACTGGAAATAGCGGCCAAAACATTCGAGTTTGATTCTCAAAAGCTCTCCCCCATTATGAGCCTGAAGCAACAGCACGTTCGACCACACGCCGATCAGGTTGAGGAGATGTTTGAGAACGTTTACCAGGTTATCGATCATCTGGCGCGAAAGGTGGACCGGATTGGGGAAGAAACGTGATCTTTAAGGCATCCCTGATCGCACTATTGACGTTGCCATGTTTGTTCTTGCCAGCGGCGTCGGCTGGGGAGATCGAACCTGCTCCCAAAACGTATGTCACCGACCGCGCTGACATCATCGATTCGGCCACCCAACAGAAACTGACCGGCCTGCTCCAGGAACTCGAGCAAAAAACCGGCGCCCGCATCATTGTCCTGACCGTCCAGTCCACTAATGGACAGGATATCCACCAGTTTGCCTTCGAAAGGGCTGATAAATGGAAATTCGGAGCGAACAAGAAGTCCGCCAGTGTACTGGTGGTGGTCGCGGCCAAGGATCGCAAGTATCGCTTTGAAGTAGGCTATGAATGGGGAGGCGTCTTGCCTGACGGGTATGTGGGGCAGGTAGGCAGAGATTACTTCGTGCCGCACTTCAAAGCAGGTCGTTACTCCCAGGGGATATTCGAGGCCACCGCGGTCCTAGCCCAGAGAATTGCCGGCGACAGTGGTATGACCCTCACGGGAATGCCGAAGCTTCGCCCGATAGCACGCCACCCCGGATTCGTCCGCATGCTGCTGGGATTCCTGCCAATACTGCTCTTGCTCTTCGTTGTTGGCATGTCGAGAAGCCGTAACCGGAACATGCTTTTTTGGGGATTGTTGGTAGGTTCCATGATGGGTGGCCGCGGAGGCTATGGTGGCGGTGGCTTTGGCGGCGGAGGTTTCGGGGGCTTTGGTGGCGGCGGCGGAGGCGGCTTCGGCGGCGGAGGCGCCAGTGGTGGTTGGTGACAAGGTATGAAAGGATCACAAGACATGCAGAAGTCAAGTACAGCCGGCAAGATTGGAACGGGCGCTATTGTATTGATCGTTGTCGCTGCAGTCCTGCTGGGCGGTTTGTTTATCGTTTGGGGGGGATACAACAAAGCCATACGGCTCGATGAGGCGGTCCAGGAGCGATGGGGCCAAGTGGAAACCGTTCTGGTCCGGCGTTTTGATCTGATCCCCAACCTCGTCGAGACGGTCAAGGGCTACGCCACCCACGAAAAGGAACTCTTCGAACACATTGCCGACACTCGCACGAAGTACTTCCAGGCCGACTCGATAGCCGGCAAAGCCAAGGCGGCCGGTCAGTTGCAGGGAGTTCTCTCGCGTCTGCTATTGTTGCGTGAGCAGTATCCCGAGCTCAAGGCCAACCAGAACTTCCTGAAACTGCAGGACCAACTCGAAGGTACCGAAAACCGCATCGCTGTCGAACGCAAACGATACAACGAAGCTGTACGTGGCGTTAATACCTATGCACGTTCCTTTTTCGGCAGAAGTTTCTGCAGCATGGCCGGTGTGGAAAAGGCCGAATACTTCGAAGCCACCGAGCAGCAGAAAGCAACACCCAAGGTAAAGTTCTGACTCGCCTCATGCTTCTGCCTTGTGTCCCGGAGGGTGAGGCGTAAGCCACCGGGGTATGCATCGGCTGCTTCCACGCCGCAGCAGGGAAGGGGCCTGGGGGGGGGGGCAAGGGGCTGTTCAGATGGTCGGGAGAGCCGCCACGGCGTTGGCGGTGTCGGCGAGGTGGAGGTGGGTGTAGGTGTTCATGGTCAGGCGGATATCGCTGTGACGCATGAGCTTTTGCGCGACGCTGGGCGAGACGCCGTTACGGGCCAGGAGCGTGGCAAAGGTGTGACGCAGGCAATGCACGTCCACCGTCCGGCCCTGGGCGTCGCGCTTGGGAATGCCCGCAGCCGCCAGGTCGAGGTTGAACGTCCGAAGCAGGTTTCGCCAGTCGATGTCAAACAGCGGCGTATCCGGCGCGGCCTTGCCACCACCGACCAGCCGATCAACGTGCTTGCACAGGTCATCAGCCAAATCGCCCCGCAACGGCAGTGTCGCAGCCCGGCCACTCTTGGCGTGCTTGCCCTCGATGCGGACGTAAGGGTTGGTCTCGTCGAGGCACAAGGCACCGACAGTCAGTGAAGCCACCTCGCCACGACGCAGGCCGGTGAGTATCATGAACTTGTAGACAAGCGTCCGCTCTCGGCCGACGCGTTCGAGGCGCTGCCGTTCCTCACAATTCACCTTGGCCAAGAGCTTGCCCTTGTTCTTGCCCCGGCGGATGGTCAGGGCGTCTCGCAATGGACGCTCCTGAGCCGCCTTCAGTAATCGTGCGATCTCATCTTCCGTCAGGGCGCGTCGCTTTCGGGCCGGTCCGGATTCTTCGGCCTTGGGCAGGCCAGCCAGCGGGTTGGCGATCAACCTGCCATCGGCGACACACCAGTTACAGAAGGCTGCGACCGCCGAGCGGTGCATGTTGATCGTCCGGGCCGATAGCGGATGGGAATCGGGATCGTCCGGCTCGCGAGGCGTCCGGGCCAGCTTGTCCATCCATCGCTGGAGCGCCTGGCGGTCGATGTCTCTCAGTGTCTTGAAGTCGCACTCGCGGACGACCCGGCCCAGTTCCTTGCGCACGTGACGGATGTGTTTTGGGGAGACACGCCGGCCACGGATCATCTTGACGGCCAGGTCAGCAAGGTAGTCTTTGATGTGCTTGTCGAGCGGCGTGTCGAGGTGACCGACAGCGGCCACTTCACTTTGGCTCATTACGCCAGCCTTGACCTTCTCCACGTTGCTCAGGATATCGGCGAGCACTTTCTCCGCAGTCCGCTTGTCGCGACATCCGGTGGACTGCCGCCGCATCTTGCCCGACGCGTCGGTGTAGCGAATATACCAGTAGTCCGATACGAACTGCACACGACCGTCGTCGAGGACCTCGGCCGTCCGCTCCTGGCCCTTGCCGTTTGTCCACCGGGCCAGTTTCTTGCCTCGACGGTCGATGATCTCGGCATCATCGGGCATGGGAATCGGATACTTTTTCTTGTAAACCGCAGCCATGATTTTGTTCCTTCCTCCGGGCGGGGGCACATACCCCGACCCGGCCTGTCGTCCGTGACACTCAGCGGCCGGTCGCCAGACACCTCAAGGGCTTTTTGGCGGCAACGGACGAATGGAGGCCCTGCGGCCGATGATGCCGGCAAGCGCCACCATGGCGCAGATAGCCGGGAACTCGACCGGACACTGCATCCGTTCGGCGATGTCCACAACCCATGGACGGATGGTTCCCGGCAGCAGCGCCGGTTCGAACACCTTCACCGGCGGCAGAGCGTCGGGGATCGGCTGCGGATCGGGCCAGTCGGTGCCGTCACCGAGATTTTTCAGAAAACGTTCCGGCCAGCACTCAACCTGGGCCTGACGGCAGGTGTCCGGATCGTAACGCCCGATGCTGGCGGCGATCCGCTCGACTTCAGCGGCATCCAGCGGCGGCTTGCAGCGGCGGAGGTTGATAGCCTGAAGCGCTGGCGCTATCTCATCGGCAGCCATGCCGATCTGCCGCATATGCCCGGCCTGGCTGGCCAGCGTTCTATTGCGGTAGCCTTCCGGAATCTCCTCACCGGCGACAGGTTCGTCGGATGCAACGGGCCCGGCTGGCGAATCCTGTTCGATCATATCGAGCAGCCAGTCGGGCGCTTCGGCGATGTCGCACTCGCTCGGCTCCTGGCCGATGATCCAGCAATACTGTCTGCTCGATTCGTGGTCGCTGGGTGGCAGGATGATGTATCCACCATCA
>JAADHY010000737.1 GCA_013151585.1 Planctomycetota bacterium | reverse complement strand
GGGGGCTGCTCGGCCAGTTCGGTCTGGCGCGACCGTCGGAGATCGTGCAGAAGTTTCGGCCGCGGCATGAAGCCGGCACGGCGGATGATCCGCATCAACGGCGTTTTCGGACTCGCGTTCGTGCCTCAGTAGTCGTAATGACGGACACCGTTTCCGGCTGATCCGGTTCCAACGCGTCATCGATACAGACGCGCCATTCCGGACCGAGGGGAACGACTCGGGCCTCCTTTCGGCCCCCGGCTCGTGTCCAAGCTGGCGCCCGCGATTCCTGTCAGGGCTGCCGAGCCGTTTCCGCTTCCTCTTGCTTGTTCCAGCGGACTTCATATTTCCGCTGAAACTCTTCCAGCCACTTAAGATAGACTTCACTGCGTTCGCGACGCGTGAGTTGCTGAAAAGGCTGCGATGCGAACGGGTTCTCTTTCAGGAACTGTTCCCGCATTGCGGCTTCGGCCTCGGGCGTCGAAGGGATGCGTTCCTTCAAATAAACGACGTAGTAGACCGTCTTGTCGGCATTCGGCGCAACTCCCACCTCGCCGGGCTGCAGTTTGTTAAATACCGTTCGCATGAACTGTTCCCCCGCTTTGGTCACCAGCGGCGACAGATCGGTGAGCTGCACCGTCGGAGTCGGCGGCGGTTGAAACGGGTTCAGCGGCGGAACGGAGGGACTGGTCATCGTCAGCCACGAAAACTGCGGCGTCGAGACGACATTCAGGGCTGGCCCTTTCGAGACGCCAGTGACAGTTTCGTCATTCAAAACGTTGGCGAGTGTTTTCTTCGCGGCCGCCTCGTCCGTCTCCCCCGCCAAGGCTTTGCGAGCTCGCTCGGCCAACTGCTTCGCCCGAGCTTCGGCCTTAGGACGGGCCTGCTGCAGTTTCCAAGCTCGCACCACCTGTTCCCGGACGCCGGGTTCGTCGAAGGTTGGGACGTGCTCCGGCACGTCCTTTGTCGCCCAATAAGCGAACCGACTGTTGGTCACGATGTCTTCCGCGACGTCCGGCATGAAAAGCTGCAAAGTCTCCTGACCGAAGACACGCTGCGTCACAGTGGGAGCCCCTTGTCGTTCGAAGGGATTCTCGGTGGGCGGTATTGCCTGCCCAATGGGATAATCCTCCGACTCCTCCAGCTCTTTGGCCGACAAAAGAGGAGTCTCGGCGTAGTGCAAGCCGTTCTTTTTCGCATAAGCTTTCAGCTCGGCCGCGATTTGGTCGGCCGTCAGATGCTCGGGATCGCCTTTGGGGGCGGAGTGGCGATACCCGAGCTCCCGCATCTTCTCCAGAGCGTGCTCGATTGCCTTCTGAAGAGCCGCCCGGATACGCTCGTCCTTCAGGCGTTCTCGGATTTCTGCTTTTAGCTCTTCGTCGAGCGGCCGATACTTGGGACGTGACTCGGCCGGCTGCGTTTGGCCGGACCGCTTCTCTTTCGGCTCTGGCTTTGCCTTTGCCGGAGGCGTTTTAGCATTTTTTTCCGACGCCGACTGGGTGTCGGTCGATTTCGGTTTGGAAGTGGTGGTCGGCTGAGAGGACTTGTGTTCATCTATTTTTCGGGCGGCCTTCGCAGCCTGGGTTTCGGCCTCAGGCTTGCGCTTAGCAGACTGTTGCGAACCGCCTCGCTTGTTCGAGTCGACTTTCTTCGGTTCCTTTTTTGCGGCTTTCGACGCCGGTTTCCCCGCTCTTTGTGTCGTCGTCTTTGCAGCGGCCGGAGTCTTGGGCTTCTCGGGTGGAACCGCGAATTGAGCGCTTGCTTTGGGCTGATCGGCCGCGCCAGGCCGCCCAGTTTTCGAAGCCGATTTCGCCTCAGCCGCTGGCTTTCCCGTCTTTGCCTGGTTTGCGTTCGCTTTGCCTTTGGCCTTCGCTTCGCCTTCCGCCGGTTTGGCCCCTGCCGGCTTGGATGTCGGCTTTTTGGGCTCGGAGGGCCCCTTCGCATCCGACTCGGATTTGTTGTTTAGAGCCTTCTTTTCCTCTGGCGTTTTTTTCTCGGCGGGCCCCCCGACTGTTTCGGATTTTTTCGGTGCCGTTTTTTTGTCTTTGGACGCACCCTCTTTGTCCTTAGACCGGACGTCCTCGGAGCTCGATTCCCGGCTGGGCTCTTCAGGGACAGGCAGACTCCGGTAAAGCTGGTCCTTGTTCTCCTCGTAAAACTTCTTGACGTCCTCGTCCGTGACTGGCTCGATCCGTTTCTCCATGGAGCGGTAATCGGCCTCCAGATAAGCTAGCTTTACTCGTCGCGGCTGGCGGAATCCCGGCTCGNTAACTCGCCCGGCAGGTGCTCCTTGTACTTTTCGAAGAAGGGGCGTAGTTCGGAATCGGGCGGGTCCGGAATCTGCGGCAAGAAATCTTCGACCTTAATGGCCGCCACCTCGACCGAAGCCTTCACGTTCAGTCTTCGGTAGTCTTCCCAAAACTGCTGAGGTGTACGGGGCGCGTTCGGAGCGAGGAGCTGCAGCGTTAGCTGGGCGACCAGCTCGTCCCGTAAGATGTCGTAAAGTTGTTGCTCAGTCACGCCGAAACGTTTCAGCAGCTCGCGAAATCGCTCGGTGCTCAGTTTGCCTCGCGCAACCTGCTTGATGTGGTTCGTGATGACATCGTCGCTGACGGTGACCCCCAGCCGTTTGGCCTCTTGACGCAACAGGTAGCCCAGCACCACGTCTTCTTCCGGCGAGTTGTTCGGATTGATGCGAAACAACACGCTGTCTAGCCCCTGTTGCCAGAATTGCTGCATTAACTGCTGCAGTTGGGGATTGTTCGCCACTTGCTCAAAAGGAAACGGAAACCCGACTTGATAGACTTCGGTGAGGAACTGGTTCGCCAAGCGACGCCGCTGGACGAGCTGCCGCAGTTCCATCGGGCTGATCGACCCGACCGAGGTCTCCACCGCTCCGGCCGGGCCGCCGATCCGAGGAAACCACAAGCCGACGAGGGCCCCAATGATGGCTCCAAACAGGGCGTAGCTGGTCGGCTTGCCCGTCTGCGTGCCGATCAGCCAAAACACTCCCGCCCCCAGCAACACCATCAACAAAGGTATCAGGCTCTGGCTGCCGGCGTTGCTGACGTTCCCCAAGAAAACAAAGGCGAACATCGCCAGCCCGACCAGAAGGACCATGAGCAGACGTTGATGTTTCCGAAAGATCGCAAAAGGCGATTTCATAGGGTTTTTCCTGTCTCTGACCTCGTCTGTTTTCTCACGGGTTCGTCCACTCCCCCTTGACACGGGGGGTAATAATGGATTATGCCATTCCCGCGATTGGGGTGGAGTGCGGCCATTGGGACGGAAAGTCCGCCTCGGCTCAAGTACGTCTCCGGCCGTGTTGAGCACGGTCTGGAATGCGGGCCCAACGGCAACGTCCTGGCAAAGCGGAACTCCTTCGGCGCCCTCAGACCGCTCTGGTCGGCGGCGCCCAGCTCCCGTTCCCGGCAAGTCTGGGGCGCATTGTAGCCGGGATTGTTTTCGTGGCAACGTCAACGTTTCGCTCCATGACGGATTTCCCCTGATGGTCGGACGAAACCCGGTGGGCGAAAACTGATTCGTCCGGCACGAAGAGCATTTATCGAGGATCAAGAGAGTGATCAGCAGAACCCCGAAGCGGGTCAAAGGGTTGGTGATCGTCGAATCACCGGCGAAAGCCAGAAAGATCGAAACCTACTTGGGTAAAGACTATCGCGTGCTGGCGAGCATGGGGCATGTGCGAGATCTGCCGTCCAGTGCGTCGGAGATTCCGCCGTCGGTCCGCGGCGAGCCGTGGGCGACCTTGGGAGTCAACGTGGAAAAAGACTTCGAGCCGGTTTACGTCGTTCCGAAAGAGAAGAAGAAGGTCGTCCAGGAACTGAAGAAGGCCCTGAAAGAAGCCGAGGAGCTGATCCTCGCAACGGACGAAGACCGCGAAGGCGAAAGCATTGGCTGGCATCTGACTCAGTTGCTTAAACCGCGCGTCCCGGTCAAGCGGATGGTGTTCTCCGAGATTACGAAGGCCGCCATTCAGCACGCCATCCAGCACCCGCGCCAACTGGACGAGCATCTGGTTTCGGCGCAGGAAGCCCGCCGGATCCTGGACCGGCTCTTCGGCTACACGCTCAGTCCGCTCCTGTGGAAAAAGATCAAGCAGGGCCTTTCTGCTGGCCGGGTCCAATCGGTCGCAGTGCGGCTGCTTGTCGAACGCGAATTGGAGCGAATGGCGTTCAAGAGCGCGACCTACTGGGATTTGAAAGCGCGGCTGGAGACGCCCGAGAAACGACCGTTCGAAGCGGTGCTCGTTTCGGTCCACGGAAAGCGGGTTGCTACGGGCAAAGACTTCGATGAAACGACCGGCCGGCTCAAACCGAATGCCGACGTCCTGCTGTTGAACGAGGAGCAGGCTCAGAAGCTTCGGGAGAAGCTGGCGTCGTGCGACTGGGTGGTGGCTTCCGTCGAGACACGCGACCAGGTCCGCAAACCATACGCGCCCTTCACGACCAGCACGCTTCAACAGGAAGCGAACCGCAAGCTAGGCATGAGCGCTCGCCAAACGATGCAGATCGCTCAACGGCTCTACGAGAATGGGTACATCACCTACATGCGGACGGACAGCGTCCACTTGTCGGACGAAGCCATTCAGGCGGCGCGCAAAGCGGTGAAAGAGCGATACGGCGAAGAGTATCTCAGCCCGGAGCCGCGTCAATTTGTCACCCGCACCAAAGGAGCCCAGGAAGCTCACGAAGCCATTCGTCCCGCCGGCACCGAAATGAAAACGGGCGAAGAGCTCGGGCTGGCCGGCCCCGACCTGAAGTTGTACTCGCTGATCTGGAAACGGACGATGGCCACGCAAATGGCCGAGGCCCGCCTGCGGTTCCAAACAGTCATCATCCGCGCCGACGATACCGAGTTCCGAGCCACCGGGCGGCACGTGGTTTTTCCGGGCTTCTTCCGGGCTTACGTCGAAGGAGTCGACGATCCGGAAGCGGCTTTGGACGACCAGGAAGCGGCTTTGCCTCCGCTCGAGGAGAACCAGAAAGTGGTTTTGGATGAGCTCGAGGCACTGCCTCACGAGACCAAACCGCCGGCTCGCTACACCGAAGCCACGCTGGTGCGCGAACTGGAAGCCGATGGCATCGGACGCCCCAGCACCTACGCCACGATCATCGGCACGATCCAAGACCGCGGCTACGTCCGCAAGGTTGGCAATCAGCTCATCCCGACTTTCACTGCCATTGCCGTCACGCGGCTGCTCGAGCAGTTTTTCCCCAAGCTGGTCGACTACCAATTTACGGCCCAGATGGAAGAAGTGCTCGACGAGATGGCTGCCGGACAGGCCGAGCGGCTCCCGTATTTGCGAAAGTTCTATCTGGGCAAGGAGGGGCTGGCCGAGCAGGTAAAAGTGAGCGAAGAGCGGATCGATCCTCGATGGGCATGCACGCTGGAATTGGCCGGCGTTGATGCCAAGATCCGGGTCGGACGTTATGGCCCTTATCTCGAGAAAGAAGTGAACGGTGAAACGCTCACGGCGTCCTTGCCTGACGATCTGGCCCCAGCCGACCTGACCAACGAATTGGCCGAAGAACTGCTCCGCAAGAAAAAGGACGGCCCGAAGTCTTTGGGCATGCATCCGGAAGAAGACCTGCCCGTCTATGTGCTGGAGGGGCCGTTTGGACCGTACGTCCAATTGGGCGAAGTCACCGAAGAGAACCCGAAGCCGAAGCGGGTCAGTATTCCGCCCAATTTGGATCCCAACACGTTGACGCTGGAACAAGCCGTTGCGCTGCTGGGCTTGCCGCGCACGCTGGGCCCGCACCCGGAGACCGGCAAGGTGGTCAAGGCCGGCATCGGCCGTTACGGTCCCTACGTTTCGCACGACGGCAAGTACAAGTCGCTGGGCAAACAGCACGATGTGTTGACGATCGATCTGGAGACAGCGGTCGAGTTGCTCAAGCAGCCGCGCGGGACGCGGACGCCCGTCCGGGAACTGGGGCCCCACCCCGAGGACGGCCAGCCCGTCGCCATCTACGACGGCCGCTACGGCCCGTATGTGAAACACGGCAAGATCAATGCGACGATCCCCAAGGACCGGGACATCGATCAGGTGACCCTCGAAGACGCTGTCGCGTGGTTGGCCGAGAAAGCCGCCAAAAAATCTCGTTCTCCGTCCCGCCGAAAGAGCGCCACCCGTCGTAGCAAGAAGGCCGACCAGGGCTGATGTGAGCCGGGTGCTGCGCTAGGGCCGTCACGCGGCGGCTGCTTGGGAGCGGGACGCGTCGATACAGGGGCCGGGGCGAAGACGCCGAACGAGTGCAGTCCGGACGCAGTCCGTTACGGGGCTCCGTTCGACGATTTAGGTGGTAGCAGTGGTGTGATCCGGGTAAGCAACTCAGGGACGTCGCACAGGGCAGTCTTCCAGACTTCGTTCCAGTCGACAACATCGTAACCATGGATTAGATGATCTCGCATTCCCGCGATCAGCGTCCAGGGGATGTCCGCCTGTTTGTCGCGGAAATCGCGAGAGAGGCGTTTCACGGCCTCGCCGATCACGAGGAGTTGATAAAGCACAGCCGACTGCGTTTTGACGTCGTTCAGGAAACGTTCGCGGTCCATTCCCCGCGTGAAATCGATGACCAAGCGTGCGGCCTTGGCGATGTCCAGCAATGTGACCTCATCCTTCGCCATCTTCGACTCCCACGCCTGGGAAAATGACCCGTGCCGTCGTCAGTACCTCTCGACGGAACAACCAATTCGAACTGCGATCCAACGCTCGTCTGCTGATCAAGTCCACACTCCTGCCGAAAAGCGACTGGAGTTCCCGCTGCATTCGGACATGATCAAGCAGACTCCAGTCTGCGCCTTCATCGAAGGCGATTAAGACATCGACGTCGCTGTCGGGCCGGAAGTCACCGCGAACCGTAGAGCCAAACAGTGCCAATTCGCGAACTTTCCACCGCCGACAGAAGTCGCTGATCTGCGTCGAAGAGATGCCACTGATCGGATCGACCATCGGTCTGTTCTTAATTCGGCAGAAATAGCGGGTGAAAAGCGCCGTCCCGGGACGCCATCATCACCCCGGGAAATATGCCTCTTTTTTGGCTTGAGGCTAATGTATCCTGCGCCACTCGGTACTTCAAGCACGTTACGGCGCCGTCAAGATGCTCGCTCCTCGCGCAAATCGACCTCACGCGAGAAAACAGCTCTGGGGTTCGGTGTTGTCACAATTCCTCGGCGCCCCAACGGCGGACCAGAGTGTGCTCGACGCCCAGTTGATCGCAGATGCGAGCGACAATGAAGTCGACAAGATCCAGTACCGACTGCGGCTGGTGATAAAAACCCGGCATCGCGGGCAGGATGACAGCGCCGGCGTCGGCCAGCCGCTTCATGTTGTCCAACTGAATCCCACTCAGCGGTGTTTCGCGGGGCACCAGAATCAACCGGCGCCGTTCCTTCAAGTGCACCTCGGCCGCCCGGTGGATCAGATTCGTGGACGTACCATGAGCGATATTGGAGAGCGTGCCCAAAGAGCAGGGGCAGATCACCATGCCCCCCGTCAGGAACGATCCACTCGCCAATCCCGCTCGATAATCTTGGTAATGATGATAGACCA
>JAADHY010000032.1 GCA_013151585.1 Planctomycetota bacterium | reverse complement strand
GGATGTGCGATAATTCTCCATGCATCGCAGTGTACCTTAAGGTGTCGCCTGAAGGCGAGGGCTTCATTCCCTCCCATCGAGAGACAGTGATGCGCAGCGACGGCCGGCCAAGCCGATCATTGTGGACGCGACTCACGTGATCTACCCGGTCAACACGGAGTACGAGATATTCTCAGTTGGAAAACGACGGCACACGCTCGGAGCGGTCTTCGTCTTGAACCACAAAAAGCCATTGGAGATCGGCGTTCCGCCCGTGCGCCCCGTGGCCGAAGAAGCTCGCCGGCAAGGAGCGCTGCTGGACCTCGACAAGCACTCTTGGCCCTGGTCACTGATGCTCGTGCCGGTGATGAAGGTCGACTTGTTCGAGCTGGCGAACAATCACATGTGGCGGACTCAATTCTTCTTCCGCCGCTGGACGATCGAGACTAAACCGCAATCCATGCAAATTGAATCCGACTCGCACGGCATGACCGAGCGCGGTTGGATGCAATACGGGTTTCAAACGTACTACGCATTACTCAATTGCGGTTTCCGCATGCGTCCCACCGCGGGGACGGCGTCGGGTGTGCATCCGGTGCCGCTGGGATTCAGCCGGGTTTACGTGTTCTTGCCGAAGGGGTTTTCCTACGACCGTTGGATCGAAGGGCTGGACGCCGGACGGAGCTTCGTGACCACTGGACCGATGCTCGACATCCGATTCAACGACAAGCCCCCCGGCCATGGATTCAACGTGATGCCGGGGACGCCGGCTCGCTGCCGCGTCCAGGGGGTGGCCGAGAGTCTGCATCGACTGGATCGGATCGAGGTGATCGCGAACGGGACGGTCGTCCGTCAGATACGCCCCAAAAACCAGCCGCGTTCGGCCGGTGGGTTCCGCTCGCCGATCGACATATCGCTGCCCCTGGAAGGGAGCGTGTGGATCGCTGTGCGGTGCTTTGAACCTCGGCCGAACGGGCGATATCGATTCGCTCATACTGCCCCCGTCTACTTCGACAGGCCGGGCCACCCCGTCCGTCCGCGACGGGCCGACGTGCAATTCCTGGTTCAGCGCATGGAGGAAGAACTGCGGCGGAACACCGGTGTGTTGGACGAGTCGGCTCTGAACGAGTACCGCGAGGCGCTCGGCCTGTATCGGCGACTACTGGAAAAGGCGCGGTAGCCACCCGAGCTGTGCGGGCTTGCGTTTGAGTGGCATTGCGCGTCAAACGGAAAAACGCCGCACCTTCTCTTGGAACGATGCGCCGTACGATTCGCATACCTACTCGGCCCAATACCTACGAGTTGTCCTCTATCCATTTCTACTGAATAAGCATTTAGAGACCGAGACCAGGAAGGAAACGATCACAAAGGCCGCTCCGCTGGCGATCGCTGCCGGAATGATCATTTTTGCCGGGCCCGCCGTTGGGCTGGGTCTCGCGCACCTAAGCCCCTCAGCGTGACCTTGATCATGACCGACGACCAGGGTTATGGCGACTTAGCTTGCCACGGAAACCCACAGATCAAAACGCCGGTCATGGACCAGCTTTACACCCAAAGCATTCGTTTGACCAACTACCACGTCGATCCAACCTGTTCGCCCACTCGGTCGGCCTTAAGGACCGGCCGTTATTCCGGCCGAACGGGGGACTGGCACACGATCGTGGGACGGTCGATCATGGCGTCGGACGAAGTGACGATCGCTGAAGTGTTCGCGGTGGCCGGTGAAGCCGATGTAACGAGTCTTGTCCGTTTGGCACGTCTCGATCGCGGCTCGTAGCCCGCCTTGTTCGAAGATCCAGTCGGTGCCCACGTCCCAATTGATCTCGTAGAACTGCAGCAAGTCGATGCAATTCGGTCCGAAGCCGGCGCAGACTGCCGTCAATGTTGCGCAAAACTCCTTTGTAGTCGCGGTCACAGCATTTGGTCGAGACAAGAACCTTTTGCCGCCGGCCACAGACACCGGCCGGTCTGCCGGGAATCTTGTCACTCGCCTGCACGCAGCGGCTGCCTAACAGCCGATAGTCAAGATACGTGGAAATCCTCTGCAGAAGCAAGCGAGTCGAAGAGATCGTCGAACGAACCGACGGACGGCCTTTGGGACTTGCTTTATCCGAAGATATGCAGGCCATCATCGGTCGGGCGTGAGGTAGCGGATTGTGATGGGAGCATCGCAGGAAACGAAACGGCCCACCATGCCCGGCGAGAGGTAAGTTCCTGGCCGGGCATGGTGAGACCAGCACATCCGCCGCAGGCGGATTCTTGTCCGGGCGACACGAACGCGGTCAGACTTCGATGATGACGTCGAGCAAGGCGTCGATGGTGATCTGCTCGCCCGCCTCCACGTACAAGTAGTCCACCTCGCCGTCGGCCGCGTAAAAGACGTCGTCTCCGGCACCGCCGATCAACGTGTCGTTGCCGGCCCCGCCATCGAGATAGTCATCGCCACGACCTCCGTGGATCCAATCATTGCCATCTCCGCCGAACAGCCGATCGTTGCCCGACATGCCTCGGATCCGGTCATTGCCCGCACCTCCGAAAACGAGATCGTTTCCGGCTCCTGCGAACACCCGGTCGTGTCCCAATCCGGCATCGATCACATCATGGCCGCGTCCCAAAGAGGCATTCTTTAGGAGCATGCGGTCGATTTCCCTCGGTGAGAGCTCTTGCGGAGGAACCAGGTAGATGGCGCTGAGGATCGAATTCGGACCGTCGCCCAGGATTACGTCATCTCCCTGTCCGGTCTGGAGCAGGTCGTTTCCGTCGCCGCCGACCACAATGTCATCGCCGGGGCCGGAACGAACCTCGTCATGTCCCGCTCCGGCGAAGATCAAGTCGCGGCCCCGTCCGGCATCAACCGTGTCCTGACCGGCGCCCGCTTCGATGTAGTCGTCGTTTCGAGGAAGCGGCACCGGCTGCGCTTCGGCGGGCCGGACGACGGAAGCCACGCTGGCATTCTCAGTCAGAGGAATGACATCCGGGCCATCGCCCTGGACAAAGTCGTTGCCCTGACCGGCAAAGATCCAGTCGCTGCCGACGCCCCCTACCAGAAAATCATCACCTCGGCCCAAGCGGGCGTAGCGAGCAAAGAGTTTCTGAAGGGCGAAAGGATCCTTGCCGTTCCATGGCACGGGAACCGCCGGTGTCGGCCCAGAGGTGGCTACCAGTTCGGGCGTCACCAGCGAGGGCGCTCCGACGGGGTCCGGCCCAATGGGGAACGGTGTCGGAGTGACCGTTGCATCGGCGAGCGAGTCGGGCCCATCGCCCAGCAATCTGTCGCTGCCGAGGCTGGCACTGATCAGGTCGTTCCCGTTCCCGCCCACAAGGATGTCGTTGCCGGCATCGCCGAGCAGCACGTCATCGCCGGCACCGCCGAAGACCAGATCCGCTCCCGCTCCGGCTTCGACAAAGTCGTTGCCACGACCGCCTTCAATGTAATCGCGGCCCTCACCGCCGGAAACGTAGTCGTGTCCCAAGCCCGCGTGGATCTCGTCGTGACCGGCACCGCCAATGACGTAATCAGCACCGCGGCCAGCATAGATCACATCGTTGCCGTCGCCTCCGTCGATCGAGTCATCTCCGCCAGGAAGCGGTTGCGGCTCCACGACCGTCGCCCTTAACGCGGCCACGTCTGTAGCGACCGGCAGGGGAACCACGTTGGGACCGTCTCCGATGATCAAGTCCGAACCGACGCCGCCGCGCAGTTTGTCGTTCCCGGTACCACCGACGACCAGGTCGTCCCCCGCACTGGCACTGACCAGGTCGTCGCCGGCGCCGGCCAGAATCACGTCGTCACCGAGCCCGGCCCGAATCTGATCCGCCCACCGGCTGCCCAAGATCAGGTCGTTTCCTTGACCGCCGGCAATCTCCACCGGTCCACCGCCGGCCACGATCGTGTCACTGCCGTATCCTCCGCTGATCGCCGCTTCCTGGGACACCGAATCGCCGATCTGGACAGAGTCGTCACCACACTTGACGTCGATCTCGATACGCTCGACCAGCGAATTGGAAACGGCGAAAGTGTACTCGTTGATGAAGAAGTACAAGACATCGCCTTCCAATTGGACGGTGACGTCGTCAGCGCGAGCGGTCCCCTCTAACCGGGCAACGCCGTTCTCGACGGAAAAGCTGGGATCGCCGAGCTCACAAGGGTGGTCGACCGGCAGCAGGTCACCGCCGACGGCCACGGTTCCGACCGAAAGCAGTGTCCGCTCTTCCAAAACTTCGGCTGCGAGGTGGCCGGTTCGGTGGCGTCGGGACGCCCGACGGGACCATCCCAGACCGGTTGTCCGAGCCTGTCGCCTGCGGGGTTTGCGTTTGCGTGACATGACGATTCCTCCTTTGACTGGCAGAACCTGAAGGGAAACGGATCGGGTCCGCGGGTGAGACACTTGGTTTCACACACCCGCTCCGACTGGGCACGTCAGATGCATTTGCTATGCCGCAAGAAAAACGAACGATCGGTATCCTCGCCGTAAGATCTGTCTGCGAACCAGCTTACAACATTGCAAGAATGTGCTTTGCCAGCGTTCCGTGACCAGCAAGCGCCTTGAGTCCGAACAGGGGGCTGGTCCGGGCGCCTTGATTTCGTACACTGGAGCGCCCCCGCGGAGCGCGGTCGCGGGGCGATCGGCGAGGTGGCGGGGGCGTGTGTGCGTGGGACGTGGGGGCGTGGCTGGGGTCGAACAAAGTGGGCTCCCAGTCACCGGGGTGCGTATCACGCGCAGGTCATGACGCGTCCAGACGTTGACTCGGACAGCAGGCCCGGGGACACGGGGCACTGTTTCGGATCGAGGTGAGGCATGAGCTACTCCTTGGTACTGTTGAACGGGCCGCAGGCCGGAGCAGGGATTCCTTTGAATCGCGAGGGGCCACCGGTTACGATCGGGCGCGACCCGTCGCGAGAGTTGCCCATCGACGATCCGGCTTGTTCCCGCTTGCACGCTCGCCTCTGGCACGACGGTCAGCAATGGTGGATCGAAGATTGTGGCAGCCGGAACGGCACCTTCGTGAATTCGCGGCGGATCGAGCGAATGACGCTTCAACCCGGAGATGCCGTCCGGATCGGCGAACGCTTGCTGGTGTTCGTGGATGAAAGGCGGCCGAACCGGTTGCAACGTTGGACTCCCAGCGATTTGAAAACCACGACTTTCGTGGCTCGCGTGCCCGAAGCCGCTCAGCAGCGAGTAATTCAGGAAGAGCTCTGCGCGGTCGCCGATTCGGCGGCCGTGCGCCGTGCCGCCGTGCTCTGTCGCCTTGCCGGCCAATTGCACGACAAAGACAGCGTGACCGCTCTGGTGGAATTGGTGAGCGAAGCGTTGCAATCCGGGACGGACGCCGAGG
>JAADHY010000270.1 GCA_013151585.1 Planctomycetota bacterium | reverse complement strand
CCAACGGAGTCGCGGATGCCGCAGCCGCTGAGTGTAAATGCAAGTATGGGCGTTCTTCTTGACTGTGGCTGGGCCTTCGGGCGTGGCGCGGATATGCCGCAACTTCTCGGCCCGCAGCGATTCACGCCGCGATACATCGCCCATGGCGAAAATGTCCCTCGCCACCCAACGCGGCGCAAAGCCAACGATCTGGACCGACAGGAAATCCCCGAACCCCGGCAGTAGCAACGGCCTTTCCATGCCGGGCCAGGTCGCAGACTTCGGCCAGCCGGCGCCGTCCAGCTCAACGTCCGGGCCCGCGGCCGGCTGGGCCTCCTCGGCCACCTTTTCTTGCGCTTTCTCGGTGCTCAGCCGGAACCGGCGAATTGTGCCGGCCGGCAGGTCCTCGACCCAAAAGCGTACCGTTTGGCCGGGGCAGTTGTCTGGGAAAGTGGCCGACGTGTTCTCTGGGGTTAGCTCGCTTGCGTCGCGCGGACGCGAGAAAGGCCGGTAGCCGCTGAGGAATTCCAGCGGAGTGCGTTCACCCGACTGCGGATCCTCGACCGACCGATAAGCTCCGCGCAGGCAACTGGCCGGCATGGTGACCCAACCGTTGAAAGGCAACCGAGAGGTGTTGGCTACGTAGAGTCCTTCCGGCTCGCCTGCCAGCCGGCTCCGCATGCGCTGCGATAGCAGCAGCCGGGCTTGAGCCAAAGGCCGGTAAGCCAGCGCGGCTTTGGCGTTGTACTGCCCGATCGTTTCGAGGGCATAGGGCAGCGCGACGCTGTCGCTGGAGCCCCATGTGTGCTCGTCAAACAGGCATAGGTCGCGGTAGATTTGCTCGATCGTGCCCCGGGCGTTTTCATCCAGCTCGCCCCAGATCGGCGATGCAGCCGCGGCGGCCAGACGCTTGGCCAGCCGGCTTGCGGCCACCTCGCGCGGCCCGGACGCTACGCCATTGGCCCACCAGTCGGTCCATTCGCCTGCGTAAACAGGTGCGTCACCGCCGATTTCTTTTTCCATCCGGGCCAGCGCCGCTCCGACCGTCGTCAGGCGCAGCGTCGGCTTCAAGCCCAGGCGGTTCCAAGCGGCGACGAAATCGGCTAGCGCCGGAAACGGCGGATCGTTGTCCATGCGCCATTCGTTGGTCATGGACAGAATCAAGGTCGGGTACCGGTAGCCTGCCGCCTCGACGCCGCGAAGGCGTTCGATCAGCCGGCTGTGAGCCCGCCGCAGGGACGCTTCGTCCGTCCTGAGGAACTCGCCCGGGCGCGGCGGCCGATATCGCGTGTCGGTCGCTCGCGGCACCGGGCCACGACGCCAACTCTGCCGCTCGAAAAAGTAGAACCCGGTCGGGTACGAGTAATTCAGCCAGACGAACAGCTTTCGCCCGTCGGGCAGCTTCCACCAGAAGGCACTCGGCCGGCGAAACGGCGAGCCGCCGTTATCGGAGTTGATACTCATGAAGAGGTATCGCACGCCGCGGTCCAGAAGTGCGGCGGCACCGGCTCGCGGAAACCCGTTGACGTCGCTGACCACGGCCGCCCGCGGCCGAACGCGCTGCCATAGCTCTTCCGGCAGCCAGTGCAGCATGGTATGCCACTGGCGCCGGTTCAACGTCGGGGTCGGGTTCAGCGGAAGTGCCGCGATTTCCAGTTGCCCGCATTCGACCGCTTGCAAGAAGTCGCGACGGCGTGCCGGCGAAGCGGCCCGCCACCAATCGTCGACGGCCACCGTGGTTTCGGCGGTCCAGCAGAAGCGGGCTCCGGCCGGAGCGTCCCGAGTCGCCAAGGCCGCATCGATGGCGATGTCCAAATAGCGTTTCTGCAACTCGCGACAGATCAGCGGATGATCCGTGAACCCGTAATCCGTGTGGGAAAAATGAACCAGATCGATGTGGCGAATCTTCGGTTCCGCGTCGCGTGCTTGTTGCGACTCAGCCCGCCCGGCCGCCGCTGAGCCCGGTTGCGCTGCAAGAAGTCCATCGGCTGCACCGCAGACCGCAAGCACCCAAGCGGCGACGCCGATGGCCGCGGCAACACGCCGTCGCAATCCTGTCCCGCCCGACCTGTGACAGCGAGGTGCAAACAGGCTCATAGTCTTGTCCTTTCACGCTTGGCTTCGCGCCGTCAAGGATGCGCTTCACGCTTCGGACGCCAGTTCGGATTCGGCTTGGGCATTCGCGCGCCGACCTTTCGTCGCCACGCGTCGAGCCGCTGACGCAGCCGCTCGGCCTTCTCCGGCATCGCTGCCGCCAGATTGTTCGTTTCCCCAATATCGCGGGCCAGGTCATAGAGTTCCAGCCGGCCATCCTCCAGGTGCTCCAGCAGCTTCCAGCGTCCTTGGCGGATCGAGCTGACCGGCGTGTTCATGCCATAGTAATAGTGGGGATAGTGCCAGAACAGCGCATCCCGCGGCAACCGGGCGGACGGGTCTTCGAGCAGCGGCACGAGGCTCAGCCCGTCGATGCCGTCGGAATGGCTGCGGTCGTCTCGCACGCCGGCAATGTCCAAGATCGTCGGGTAGAGATCGTTCGAAATGACCGGCTCGCGGCAGACAGTCCTGGCCGGCGTCTTCCCCGGCCAGCGAACGATCAACGGCACGCGAACGCCGCCTTCGTACAATGTGCCTTTGCCGGCGCGCAGCGGTCGATTGCTGGTAATAATCTGGCCCCGATAGCGGTAGTGGGCCCCGCCGTTGTCTGAGATAAGAATCACGACGGTACGATCGGCGATGCCCAGTTCGTCCAGTTTGTCGAGAACGCGGCCCACGCTGCGGTCCACGCTCTCGACCATCGCCGCGTAGGCCGGGTTCCGGTGAACCATCCCCGGCTTGATCTTCTTGCGATACCGCTCGACCAGTTCCGGCTTGCCCTCGATGGGCGTATGAACGGCGTAATAGGCCAAGTGAAGAAAGAACGGTCGGCCGTCAGTCCCCCCGATGAAATTGACAGCCTCGTCCGTCAGCCGGTCCGTCAGGTACTCGCCTTTGCGGGTCGTCCGAAGTCCGGGCATGGCGTTCCCATCGGCATCGAAGAAAGGCGAAAAGAACGACGCGGGGCAGCCGGAGAACGTGCCGCCGATGTTGATGTCAAACCCCTGCGTTTGCGGATAATGGGCCGGGTCGCCAAGGTGCCATTTGCCAATGTGAGCGGTCAGGTAGCCGGCCCGCTTGAGCGCTTCGGCGATCGTCACCTCGCGGTGCGCCAGGTTGTGCTCGGATGCGGGCGGAATGAGCTTGAGATTGGGCTCCTTGTTGACTTCCGGATCGACCGCGTCCCCGTACCACGTGGTGATGTGCAACCGGGCGGGATATTTGCCGGTCATGATGGAGGCGCGCGTGGGCGAGCAGACCGGAGCCGCGGCGTACGCGTCGGTGAAGCGCATGCCCGTTCGGGCCAATCGGTCAATGCGCGGCGTTTCGTGCAAGTCGGACCCGTAACAGCCCAGGTCCGACCAGCCCAAATCGTCCACGACAAAGAGGACGAAGTTCAGCGGCCTCTCGTCCGTGCCTGCCTCAGCCCTACCGGCCCCACAAAGCGCCGCTGTCAAATACGCGATGAGCTGAAACGCAACGCTCAATCCACCCCAGCGTCGAAGCAGCGAGCCGTTACGGTATCGGTGCCTCTCCGCGAACGTCACTGTCTTCGGGCTTTCCATTTCAGCGATTCCTCGGCTGTCTTGTCAGGAAACTTCGCGGGATACGATAGCCACGAATGAATGGTTTGCCGCGGGGAGCGTCGGCGGTGATGTATTGCACCGCGTAGATGTCGCCGTCAGGGAGTTCCACCCATCCGCAGTATCCTGCGTCGACGTGTTCTTTATTGGTGTCAATGTCAATGATGCCCCAACTTTTCGCTGTGGGACGATACGTGGCGGGGTCATAGGGAATCCTCGAAAGGGCTGCTGCGGGCGTTTCGACGAAGAAGCCGAGTGCTTCGCCCTTGTTGGCCGGACCGTTGACACGGTGCATCACCAGCACATCACCGCTGCTCAGCACGCCTGCCGTGATCCTGCCTATCGGAGTGAAGTAACCGGCAGCATAGGGCCCTTGCCAGCTCATGCCACCGTCGTCAGAGATCATTTTGAACGCCCCTTTGCTGCCCGCGATATTGCGAAGGTACATGACCAGCTTACCGCCGGGCATCTCCACAACATGGCCTTCACCACAGGAATATTTGGGATCATCCAGAACCACCACCGGACCATACCATGTCTTGGCGTTGTCCTTCGAATAATAAATCACCTGCGACCAGTAATCGCCTTTGGTGTGATAGTGAGATCCGGCCAGGATGATGGTGCCGTTGCTGAGCTGTTGCATTGTGAGTGAGACGGTCAGGCAGTATGTCTTCTGCGGCCCTGTCCAAGTCCGGCCGTTGTCGCGACTGCGATATAACCATGCTCCCGCATCACCCGTATTGACCGGATCAGCAGGAAAATTGTGGACCGACCCCGGCGGGTTCAAAGGGGATGTGCCGTTAAAGTCGCAGCCAAGCAGCAGGGACCCATCTTTGAGGCGTAGGATCCACCGGCATTGCATAAAGCCGCGGCCGAAGGGGCTGGCCCTGACCACTGTGTCAACGACGATCGGCTTGCTCCACGTGCGTCCCTCGTCCTTGCTGATGCACACCAACGCCCTGGGTCGCGATCCGCCGCCGTGCGTATCGGCCTCGGCATAGCTGCAAACCAGGTCGCCGTTGGAAGCAATACACACCGACGGCCAGCCCTGATGATGTGTGTCGTCTCGGGACACCGTGAATCGTTGAATCTGACCCTCGGCTCCTGCTGACGCAGACGCGATAGCGCCGACCAGAAGGCCGACCAATAAGCAACGAGACACAATAAGCCACGGCCCGAGAAAGTGACGAGAAAGTGTCACGCCGATCTCCTTGTTCCCTGTTGGCGTCTGGCGGAACGTTTTCAGGGATACAGCCATTCTCACGGAAGCCCTACGCCTCGCCGGTCAATAGTTCTAGCCCGCATCCCGGACGAGTGACCGACATCGAGCGCAGTGAAGGCTCGTAAGTCCACCTGCGATTGCCGAAGTTACCGTTCGACTCTGACGCCGCGGATGATTGCCCCGCCGGCACTTCGACCGACGAACCACCGAGCGTCGGCCGCTACGAAGCATCTCACGCTTCGTGTCTGATCGGTCGCGGTGCCTTCGCACCATCGAAGTACCAGCCGGCCGCTTCGAATCGACCACGTAGCCGGCACGTCCAGCCCGTCGATGCGGCCATCGGGACGCAGTGTAATCACACGCTCGTTGCGGAAATCGAGGGAATACTCCCAACGTCCAGTTAGGCGGCGAGCCGTGTTTGGCAGGTCGCGCGCCAAGCTTGGTGAGGC
>JAADHY010000113.1 GCA_013151585.1 Planctomycetota bacterium | reverse complement strand
ACTGACGGCGTAAGGAACCGGCCGAGGACGCAACTGCGATTTGACCATCATGAAGATACAGACGACGGTCGCGACTAGCAAGAGGGTTGTCAGGGCGAGGAACCCCCACCCGAATCGGCGCGGTTCGGGCTGCGTCCGAGCCCGTGGAGCTGGGGCGGGGGCCTTTGACCGCGACGCCACCAGCTTGCGCTGGGGCTTGGTCGGAGCGGCCAGCCGCCTCTCGGGCTTTTCCAACGCCGCGGGCTTCTCCCCGAGGTCCGTCTGGACCTTTCGGTAAAGCTGGTCGAATTGGTCATACCAGTCGGTGCGGAACCGATCCACGATCGAAGCAAACGCCAGAATTTCTGCCTTGGTTCGTTGGAGTTGCTCCACACGTTTTTCTTTTGTGCGCTGGGCCAAGGCGTATTGGTATCGGCAAAGGGCGGAGTTGTATCGAGCTTCGTAAAGCTTCGATTCGACCTTTTCTCGGTCCGTCACTTTTTTCGACGCCAACAGCCGTTGCAAGTTCAGAGCGATCTGCCCCCAGCCCCAAAAGGCGGCTTTTTTTTCGCCGAGAGGGCAGCCGAGGATGGCGTCGCGCAACTTTTCAGTGAACTGGCCGGGCTGACTGAGCCCCCAATCCTGAAGCGTGTAGGCAGCCTCCGTCTGGGCTTCCAGGGAGTTTGGGTTCTCGGCCAGCAGCTCGGCAGCCAATTCAAGAGCCTTCTGGAAATCTCCTTTGCGCCGAAGACATTTCAGCAAGCGAAGTTTGACGGCGAACTCGGCCTTTTGCGGCATAAAGTTCGAGTCTTGTTGGGCTCGCTGCAAAATGTTCTGGTACGTTTCGGCCGCTCGCTGAAAGAACTGCTGAGCTTTCTGAGGGGCGTCCTGCGTTCCCTCCGCCAACCCGAAGTAGGTTTCCGCCACCCAGATCAGCGTGCCAAAGGTCTGGCCCTTCCGCTGGAACATGTCGTTCAGAAAGTTTTCAAAAGACTGGCGCACTTCGGCCAGCCGTTTTTGGTCGCCCAACGTTTGCAGTCGCTTCAACTCGTCTTGGAGCTGGCGGCCCAGCTCGACATAGATGGCCGAGACGGTGTCACTGCCGCCGGTCTGAGTCGCAAGCTGTNNNNCCAGCCGTTTCATGATTTCCCGAGCCGCCTCCAGCCGCTGCAACCCGATGTTGGCGCGCAGCAGCAACTGATAGACTAACGAGGCAAACTCAGCGCTTTTGATTCCCTCGCCCTGAGCCGCCTCCGGTTCGTCTCCCGCCGCGATCACTTCCAAAACCGAATGGGGCGAACGGCTCAGCACTTCCAAACAACCCTTATAGTCGCCTTGGTTGAGCACGATCTGGGCGAGCGAAACTTTGGCCGAAACAAGGTCGGAGGAAGCGGTCTTCTGGGCGGAAGCCTCCTTCTCCATTCGAGCGATGCCGCGCTCGAGATGCTTTTGCGCCGCCTGTTGCCACTGACCGAGCTGGTCGGCGGGCGGACGCCGGTCTTCGGGCAAGGCAATGGCTCGCAGGAACTGGGTCCAATAGGCCTGGCCGGCGGCGATCTGCGCTGCAGCATATCGCGACGACTTCGTCCGGACGCGGCTGAACCACTCGGCCGCTCGGCCCGGCTCGTTTTGCTGCAGGTAGACTTGCCCCATTTGCATGCGGGCATCGTCGGCGCGGTCGCTTTCCGGCCAACGCGATTCCAACAATTCCGCCATTCGCTCCATAAATCGCACGTCGACTGATTTCCACCGGTCCGGTGAGTCGTTGTAGGCTTGCAGATAGGCCGCCAAAGCCAAATAAGCACAGTCTTGGGAAACAGCAGCCGCTTCGCCTTGCTGATAGTGCGTGGCGACGAACTCGCCCAGAATCGCCGCTTCGTAACTTTCCCGCAGCAAATAATGGACGTAACCCAACAAGTACCGAGCCTGATTCAGGTCCGCCAAAGGTGTTCTGGGCTTGGCCAATTGCAACGCTCGTTTCAACAACCGCTTGGTCTGCTCCAGGTGACGTCGGCGGTCCTCTTCCAGCTTCGCCACTTCCTGGGAGCTCTTTCCCTGCTCGCGAGCGGCTCGGACAGCGTCGTTCTTTTTTGGGATTTCTTTGGCCAGTTGAGCGGCCGCACCGAAAGCGCTTTCGAAGTCTTGCGGTTCAGTGATCGCCATAGCGCCGCCCACTTCCGCCAGCAGAGCCCGCAGTTTCGACTTGGCTCGATCTTGGAACTCGCCCGGATACCTGCTGATTAGCCGCAACTGATCGATGGCTGCCTGCAAGAGCCGCTGGCGTTCCGCAGGCCGGCGTCCCCGCTGTTGAGCCAGCTTTTCCTGGGCTAGGGCGAGCTGCCAGCGGACGGCCAGCGCTTCGGGGGTGCGACCGGCTGCCCCGCGCCGAGCTTTCAACCACTCCTCTGCTTGCTGTACGACCAAGGCGTAGTCTTTCCGTTTCTCGTGGTTCAGGCAGATCAACCGGAAATGGAAAGCTTGGTCCTTCAGACGCTGCATCTGAGGCGAGCGACCGGGATGATTGAGCAAGTCCTTGTAAATGCCCAGGGCTTTGCGTACATCGCCTTGTTCCTCGAAGCACTTGGCCTGCCAAAGGCGAGCGTAAAGCCCCCCAACCTGGGTCCGGTGCGGTTCGTGAATCTTACCCAATTGGTCGCATGCCTCGGCGAGCAGCCGGCGGAATGGCTGGGAACCGGGATCGTATGTCTGAGCCTCGTAATACGTGCACAAAGCCAGTCGTAATTTGGCACTGATCAAAGCCGCCTCGACCTTCTTTCGCTGCTCGTATAGCTCTGCTTGCGTCCGCTCATCAATGTAGGTCGGAAACTTTTTCAACGCCGCATCGTACCGCTCTTGAGCGTCTCGCAGAATCTCGCGAGCCTGTTTGAACAGCGTTCGGGCTTCTTGCCGCAGCGACTTCCGATCGGATTCGTTGGATGTCGATTGAATCTGCCACACGCGGACGCGGCCTTTGTCGAGCAAAACGCGAGCCCGCTGGCTGTTCGCCTCGGCCACTTTTGGATGATTCGGATGAGCCCGAACGAACTGGTCGAATAGTTTCAGTGCCTCATCCAATTGCTGAGCCTGTGCTTGCGGGCTGCGCAGGGTCTGAGCACTTTGGAGCAACGTGACGGCCCGCTCGTACGGCAGAACGTCGCGTACTTCAGACGGCACCGACGAATCCGCGGCAAGCTGGTCCAAATAAAGCAGTGCGTAGTCGTAGTATCGCCGCTGTCTCAGCCCCTCGAGGAACTGCAAATACGGCTCGCCGGCGCCGGCTCGGCCAAGAGACACGGCGCACACCAGCAACAGAAGCAGGGGAAGCCAACGCGTCTTCATGTGCATTCCGGTTCGTTGACGAAACAGCAGGACCCTCGAGACCACCTCGCCCGCATAGCCCGATCCGACACGTTCCTGTGACAAGATTTCGCCAGACAGGTACACCGAAACTTTACGGGGCCGGGACAAACCCGCCTCGTCGAACGCGAGCTGAAGCAGTCCCCCTTCGGCGGCATCTGCGTCGGCTGTCCCACCCGCTGGGCCCCTGTTGATCCGATAATCCCACTATACGAAGCCCGCCCGCCGGTGGCAAGAAAGAGCAGTGCAACAGCCGTCGCGACCGCGTACAATTACGCTATGAGATTCCGACGATCTCCCGCACCCCCGCCGTATCTGAACCGGCGCGATCAATGGCGTCTGTTGAGCTTGGTGGCGCTGTTCGCGATCGTGCTGATCGCCATGCGCTGGGCCAGCCGCCCCAGTTCGTGGTATTGGTTGACCGGACCGCCTCGTCAGAACGCCCCGCCAAACGCCTCTCCCCAATCCTTCCCGAGCGATGCCGCTGTGGAACTCGGTCCGTTGGCTCCGAAAGCGGCGGCGCGACCAGCGGATCCGTCGCCGTCAGCCGGTGCTCTTCGCCCTTCAGCAGCAACAACTTCAGGCGATACGCGACCGGAGGTCCAGCACACCGCCGGCCGTCCCCCGGGGGATCGGGGCGGCAGTTCAGTCTCTCCTGGCCCGGCCAAGCCCGCGCCGTTCGGCCGCGGGGCGGGGCAGGTTGATCCCGCCGTCACTGTGGATCCGAAAGTGCTCTCTGGCGTGAGCGACAATACGATCGGCATCCGCCGTAGCGAAAAACAAGCCTACGAACTGTTGCTTGCTAGAGCCCGCGATCTCCCACGGGCCGAGCTGGAACGAGCAGTTCGAGCCGGCGCAGACTACACAGTCCTGATGCTAGAGCCCGAGAGCTTTCGTGGGAGCGTCGTTCAGGTCGCGGGGGACCTGCGTCGGTTGTTGAAGTTTCGAGCGGCCGATAACAGCTATGGGCTCACCGATTTGTACGAGGCGTGGGTCTTCACGCGGGAGTCCGGCTCTCGACCGTACAGAATCGTGTGCAGTCGGATCGCGGAAGGAATCCCCGAGGGGATGAGCTTGGACCCGCCCATCCGGGTGCACGCGACCGGGTACTTTTTCAAGCTGTTCAGCTACGCGACTCCCGATGGCCGCATTCAGGCGGCTCCGTTGATCCTTGCGGGTGAGCTGCATCGTGAAGCCACCGCCCCGGCCTCCCCGTACGATCGGCGAGTGGCTTGGTGGTTCGGAGGTGGATTCATCGCGTTGGCGGCAATCCTCGCTTTGGTTGCATGGCGACACATTTCCGGCGACCAGCAGTTCCGCAACCAGCACCTTCGCCGCCTGACGGAGCCACCCCCCGATGCGGCCGCGATTGCCAACCTTGAGCTCGAAGACCCACTGGCCCACCTGCGAGAACTTGGCGAGGCTGAGGACCCGCCGCGCGAATCAGGGGAAACGCCAAAAGACTCACGCGGCGACTCTGGCCGCGGCTTCGGCGATTAAGAAGGGGGTTTTTTCCTGCTGCATGCGGACGGTTATGACGCGGAGCGACTTCGGGCGTTGTTGCCGGAGGAGCCGTTTCAACGGGCGATTCAGGCGGCGGAAGCGATATCCGCGCGGACGGAGGACCGAGTGATGTACGACCGGCGAGAAAAGGCTCAGCGGGACTACCAGTGGGCAATCGAAAGCGCCCGTCGCGAGGGATTGGAAAAGGGCGTCGAGATCGGTTTAGAAAAAGGCCGCGAGGAAGGCGTCCAGATTGGCCTTGAGAAAGGTCAAGAACGGGGCGTCCTGATTGGCAAGATTCAGTTGCTAGAGCAGCTTCTGGGCGAGCCTCCGACTCCGACCGATCGTCTGTCGCAGCGATCACTGGACGAATTGAACTCGCTGCTGGCGGGACTCCAAGGGCGTCTCCGTTCGCGAGGCGAGTAGTCGCGATCGGCCTCAACACGAGCATGTCTGCCCACCAGCTCAGCTATTCTGCCCGCGTCGCGATGCGTGCGGATGAGCCTTCTCGTAGGTTTCTCGCAATCGCCGCGTGCTGATGTGCGTGTAGATTTGGGTCGTCGTGAGGCTCTTGTGCCCCAGCAGCTCCTGCACGCTTCGCAAATCGGCTCCGCCGTCAAGCAGATGAGTGGCGAAGCTATGTCGCAACGTGTGGGGACTTGTGATCGAATCCAAGCCGGTCTGACGGAGGTATTTTTCGAGAATGCGGCCGACGCTGCGAGTGGTCAGACGGCGACCGAAACGGTTCAAGAACAAGGCTGCTCGATCGTCGGGCGATGCGTCGTCTGCGGGCGTCCGCACTTCCAGCCATTGCCAAAGGGCTTTGGCGGCGTAGCGGCCGACCGGCGCGATCCGTTCTTTTCGGCCCTTGCCGCGGACGCGGAGGATGTTTGCGTCGCGGTCCCAATCGTCGACGTTCAAACCAACCAGCTCGGCGACCCGCAAACCAGCGGTGTAGAGTGTTTCGAGCATAGCCCGATCGCGCAGGCCCATTGGCGTGTTCGCCGGCGGAGCCTCCAGCAGTTTCGCCACCTGCTCGGTCGTCAAGAAGTGAGGCAGCTTGCGTCCGATTCGCGGAGTGCGCAAGGCTTTGGCCGGATTGGAGGTGGTCAGCCCTTCGCGGCAGCAAAATTTGAAAAAGCTCCGCAAACTGGCCAAACGTCGCGCGATGGTGGTTCGAGCGTAACCTCGATCGTGCAGGGACACGACGTATCCACGCAGCATGCCCACGGTGATCTGCGAAGGCTGAGGCACGGCGCCCAAAGTCTCCGACAAGAACTCGGCCGCCGCGTGCAAGTCCTCAGCGTACGATTTGAGCGTGAGCGGCGAAGCGTTCCGCTCGAAACGCAGGTAGCGGAGGAATCCGTCAATGGCCGAAAGCATCAAAGCCGCCGCGTGCGAAAGTTAGCGAGTCCACGACCGGCCCGATCGGAAGTAGTGGACATGGGGCCCGAAACGAGCGGTCAATCCGAGAGGCGGACCTGATCCGGGTCGGTTTACCACGCGTTGTTCCGCAACCACTGTTGCCGCCGCTCCTTTTCCGCCTGCTCGCGCAGTTTGCGCACTTTTTGGCTCAGGACGGCCGCGTCGTACCACGTGAAGCTCAGAGATTTGTCGGC
>JAADHY010000744.1 GCA_013151585.1 Planctomycetota bacterium | reverse complement strand
AAGTACTTTTTGGCCGGTCAAGACGTCTCGACCATGGACGACGATCAGTTGTCATGGGTTCGGAACGAGATGATCGGCTTCATCTTTCAGTCGTACAACCTGATCCCTCAATACACAGTGCTGGAGAATATCGAAGTCCCACTGCATTACCGCCGCGGGCTGACATCGATTGGTTCGCGTGAAATCAACCGGTGCATCGATCTGGCCGTCCAGGTAGGTCTGGGCGAACGATTGGATCATCGACCGTACCAGCTTTCCGGCGGTCAGCAGCAGCGGGTGGCTATTGCGCGAGCCCTCGTCAACGACCCGGCTATCATTCTGGCGGACGAGCCGACAGGAAACCTGGACTCTGCGACGGAAGTCGAGATCATGGAAATCCTGAAGCGTCTGAACGCCGAGGGACGGACCATTTTGATGGTGACTCACGATCCCGAGGTCGCCCGCCAGGCCAAACGCCAAATCGTGCTCAAGGACGGCGTGATCGCCGGCGAGGAGTTTTTCCGCAATTAGATAGAGACGGTCTCCGGTCGATGGTTCGCCCCGGAGCCCTCCTGCTGGCAAAGTCCGATGGAACCCGCCACGCACTAAGCATTCCCACCATGTCCTTTACTCGACTGGTTCGCACAATCCGGCTCGCTCTGAAAAGCCTGATGCTGCACAAGTTGCGATCGGGCCTGACGATGCTCGGCATTGTTTTCGGCGTTTTCTCGGTCATCGCCATGCTGGCGATTGGCGAAGGCGCCAGCCGACAAGCTCAGAAGCAGGTCCTAGAGCTGGGGGCGACGAACATCATCATCCGCAGCGTGAAGCCGCCGCAAGAGGTGGCCGCCACGGTGACGCCGGGAGCCTTCGTTCTGCGTTACGGTCTGAAGCGATCCGACTTCAAGCTGCTGTCGGAGACCATCCCAACTGTCGTCAAGGCCATTCCGATTCGCGAAGTCACGCAAGAGGTGCGTTACCGGCACCGGTCCATCAACGCTCGCCTAGTGGGATGCACTTCTGATTACCTGACCGTGAACCACCTGCAGGTCGCTCGCGGCCGATTCATCAGTGACAGCGACCAGCAGAAGAACGAAAACGTCGCGGTGTTGGCTCACGAAACCGCGCTGACCTTGTTTCCTTACGAAGATCCACTAGGAAAGGTGATCCGCGTTGGGCCGCGGTTCTTTACGGTCGTCGGCGTGATGCGGGAACGGACCGCCTCGGCCGGGATCGGCGGCAGTCTGGCTGCGCAAGACTTCAACAAAGATGTCTACATCCCCCTGAAAACGTTCCAGGTCCGCATCGGCGACTTGGTCATTCAACGGGCCTCCGGCTCCTTCAGTGCCGAAGACGTCGAGCTGAACCAGATCACACTGCAAATCCGCGACGCCAAGTCCGTCATACCCACGGCCGAAGTGGTCCGGGAGACGCTGGAGCCGCTGCACCAACAGAAAAAAGACATCGCCATCGTGGTCCCGCTGGAACTGCTCCGACAGGCGGCTCAGATTCGAAACATCTTCAACATCGTCCTCGGCTCGATCGCGGCTATCAGTCTGATCGTCGGCGGCATCGGTATCATGAACATCATGCTGGCGACGGTGACCGAACGAACGCGCGAGATCGGCATTCGGCGAGCACTCGGCGCCCGCCAGCGGGACATCGTCGAGCAGTTCTTGATCGAGACGGTCGTTTTGGCCGGATGTGGTGGTCTCATCGGCGTCCTTTTGGGACTGGCGACCCCGAAATCTTTCTTGCTGATCCGGTGGTTCGTCACGGCCTTTGTGCTGGATCCGGAGACGGCGGCATCAGACATCGGCCGCATGTTCTCGCAAATGGAGCCCGTCGTTGCCGCTTGGAGCCTTCCGCTGGCGTTCGGCATCTCGGTCGGCATCGGCGTCATTTTCGGTCTGTATCCTGCCCGTAAAGCCGCCCGGCTGGACCCGATCGAGGCCCTGCGGCACGAGTAATCGCCGCTGCCTACCAACCAATTGCGGATGGAAGACGGTGTGCCGATCGGCAAGGGGAATGTCCGGGGACGCGGCAGGAGCGGCCAACCTCTCTCGAACGTTTTGCGGCTGTTCGCCGGTGAGCCGACTGTGGAAGCACTGGTCACGAGGCGGCGTCACCGATGCGGGTAGGGTCGTCCAGCGGTTGCACTACGCCTGAACCTGTGAGCCGCTACTTGCCTAACCGTTGCGTGCCGAGTGAGCCGCGCAATCCCACCTTCCGATCGGTCCGGCTGATTCGCTTCTGGAGCCGTTAGACTTTGCACAGAAACTGTAGCTTCCCGGGCCTCTGGCGCGGACGCGTGATAGGCTTGTTCTAGAATTGCGACCTATTGCGTCCCGATTCCGGCACTCGTTCCGCCAAGGGAGGAAACAGTGGGATTTCGACGTCCATCGTTGCCGCTTTTCGCGGCCGCAGTTTCGGCCGCGTTGCTTTTGTCGCTATTGCCGCCTCGCCCGACCACGGCCGAGAACTCGCGGGCACCGATTTCCGGAAATGATCTGGCCTCGACACAGTCCGCAAAGACGACGAGTGCACCGCCGGTGCGGTTAGTGACTCATCGTCGCTGCTGTCCGAGCCACTCCGCGCCGATCGTGGCCATGCCGGCTCCGGCCATCGTCGTGCCGCCGCCGGCTGTGGCGGTGGGGCCATCGATGCCGGTCGTGCCGGTGTATCCGGCGCCCGTTTGGCTTTCGCCTGCTCCAGTCGCGACCTGGGTCGCGCCCGCCGTTCCACCGACAGTCGCGCGAAGTGCTCCGCCGGTCGCGCCGGGCTCCGTTCCGGGGTTTGTCTCACCGCATCCGGAACCCGTGTTGCCGCCACCCGGGACGCTGGGCTTCACCTATCGGCAGCCGTCCCGACCGATCCCGTGGGATAAGCACCCGCGGACGGGAATGCTGGACGTGAAGATCCTTGACGAAACTCGCGACCGGTTGGCCAAGGAATACCCCCAAGCCGAGCTGAAGGTGACCGTTAGCGATATCCGGAACTTCTTCGAACCGCTCGACGGATACCTTGGCAAAGATGGCCTTTGGCACTTCGAATCGGATCCACTGTATCCGGGCATCCCGCACATTTACGACGTGAAGTTCGAAATGATCCGGAAGGTCCACAAGGTGGAAATCAAGTACGGCCACCGAGTGGAATACGACGAGGAGCACAAGGTCGACGATCTCGGCTTCCGGCGCATTCGCCTGATCCCCGGCCGCATCGTGGAGCTGTCGTTCTGAATTGAGGCGGATCTACCTGAGAGTCTCTGGTTCTCGCCCGACGCGAACTCCCATCGTCAGGACGCCCAGTACCGGCGGTCTAGTGTGCGGTAGTTGATTGCCTCTTGCAGATGATAGGCCGTGATCGTCTCGCTGTCGTCCAGGTCAGCGATCGTTCTGGCGACGCGTAAGATTTTGTCGTGAGCCCGAGCAGACAGCCCCATCTCTTCCATGGCCGCCTGCAGCATCTGTTCCGCTTCGGCGTCCAGTTTGCAATACCGTCGGATTTGCGGCGGGGTCATGCTGCCATTGACCGTGCTCGGTTCACGCTGAAACCGACGCCTTTGCCGGTCCCGTGCGATCTGCACCTGCTCTCTCATCTGAGCGCTGGTGGTGCCCGTCGTGTCGTCCTTCAATTCTCGAAAGGGAACGTTCGGCACCTCCACGTGGATGTCGATGCGGTCCAGAAGTGGCCCGCTGATTTTGGCCACGTAGCGTTCGATCTGGAACGACGTGCAATTGCAGCGCCGTCTCGGATCGCCGCGATAGCCGCAGGGACACGGGTTCATCGCGGCCACCAGCATCAATTTGGCTGGGAAAGTGAGGCTGCCCATGGCCCGTGAGATCGTGACACAATGCTCTTCCAACGGCTGCCGCAGAACCTCCAATGTCCGGCGATTGAACTCCGGCAATTCGTCCAGGAACAACACACCGTTGTGAGCCAAACTGATTTCGCCGGGCGAGGGCGTGCTGCCGCCTCCGACCAGCCCCGCCTCACTGATCGTGTGATGAGGCGCGCGAAAAGGCCTCAGCACCATCAGCGGCTGCCGAGCGTTGAGCCGGCCGACAGCGCTCCAGATTTGCGTCGTTTCCAGGCTCTCCGCTCGCGACAGTTGCGGCAGGATGGTGGGAATCCGGCGGGCTAGGAGCGTCTTGCCGGTCCCGGGCGGTCCGATCATCAGCAGATGATGCATCCCCGCCGCCGCGACGGTGACCGCCCGCTTGGCCATCTCCTGGCCATTCACGTCGGCAAAGTCCACTGGATATCGCCCGAACTCCTGGACCGCCTCCTCCCACGAAAACTGCGTCGGGTCCATTGCTCGCAAAAGAAGCCCACCGTTTCCACCAACGACCCGACAGCGATCACGTCGATCCCGTCGACGACGGCCGCCTCCTGAGCATTCCTGGCGGGAACGAGCAATCCGGCCAGTTTCTGGTTGCGGGCTGCCAGCGCCATTGCCAGAGCTCCCTTGATCGGGCGAAGCGTTCCGTCTAGTGCCAGCTCGCCCACGACGGCGTAACGCGAAAACAGCTCCGATTGCAATTGGCCGCTGGCGGTGAGCAGTCCCAGAGCAATGGGCAGGTCGAAGGACGCGGCGTCCTTGGGTAAGTCGGCGGGCGAGAGATTGATGACCACGCGGTCTTCGGGCCGTGAATAGCCACTGTTGACCAAAGCTCGCTCGATCCGATGCACACTTTCCTTGACGGCCGCCTCCGCCAACCCGACCAGGATCGTTTTCGGCAGTGCCGCGGGGGAGATGTCCACCTCGACTTCGACACTTTTGGCGTCGATCCCGAGCAGCGAAAAAGTGAAGAGCTTGGCCAACATGACTGTCTTCGCTCCGCGAGACAAACACCTCCGAAACGGCCTCCGACAGGCCCTAACATGCCGCAACGTCGCAACCGAAGTGAAAGCGGGAAGCACTGGCCTTCGATATCGCTACGATTCCATCATCGCGGGACCGCAGGATAGCGCCTTTGCGTTCACACGAGGACCACCGCTGGAAAAACATGAGCGACCCTGCGCGCCGATATCGACGCCCAAAACCTCTATCATTCTGCGACGTTCGTCACGGTATGACAAGTAATCAGAGAGAACCCGTTTAGCAATCGTCTGATGACACCTTCTCCGCCAATAGCTCGCCTTTCCCGTCGGCTTTGGGTAACTTGATTCTGGAACGCCGAGGAAAGCGCGTGCGACAAACTGTGGGAACCTCGGTCGGCCAAGGGCATTAACTGAGTTGCGCCATCCGGTCGGCACGCAAAACGAGGAGTACTGGATCAACTGCGAGGGACAAACGATGAGGAGCAAAAACGGGTGGAAAACCGTGGGTTGGGAAATTACGGCCTTAGTTGTGGTTTTGGGGAATGTGTCGGCGGTGTGGGCTCAAGGGTGGGGCTCGGTTACGGGTCAGTTCGTTTTGGAGGGACCGCTGCCGGCGCCGAAGGTTCTGATTCATCAAGGTGACAAGAAGGTCAAGGACGCCGAAGTGTGCGCGGCGCACGACGTGCCAGCCGAAGACTTAATCGTTGATCCCACCACGAAGGGCATCAAAAACATCTTCGTGTATCTGCGGCGAGCGCCGAGAGCCGTCCATCCGGACCTAAAGCAAAGCCGGGTGAAAGAATTGGTGCAAGACCAGATCGGCTGCCGTTACGTCCCACACGCCATGATCGTTCGGACCGACCAAACGGTCGTCGTCAAATCGGATGATCCAATCGCGCACAACACGCACACGTATCCGATTTTCAACCAGCCGCTGAACGTGGTGTTGAAACCCAGGGATCGCGCGGGGATCAAAGTCACCTTTCGCGCTCCGGAGATGCTTCCCATCCCGATCAAGTGCGACTTGCATCCGTGGATGCTGGCCTATTGGCTTGTGGTGAACCATCCCTATGCGGCTTTGACGGACGAGCAAGGACGATTCACGATCGAGAAACTGCCGGCCGGTCGTCACACTTTGACGGTCTGGCACGAGCGGGTCGGATACGTCAACCGCCGACTGAAGGTCACGGTGAAAGACGGCGAGACAACCGATTTGGGAGTGATTCCGGTCCCGCTGTCAAAGTTTCAGAAGAAGTAAACCGGGAGGAGAACGTTGCGGAGCGTTGGGGGCCTGGCGGAAAAGGGTCGGCTGCGGTCGCTGCTCCGGCGTCCCTGGATCGTGCGGGCGGTGTGGGGGCTGGTCGTCGTCAGCGGAATGGGCGGGCCTCCGGGAACGCTGCCGGCTGAAGAGGTTCGGGAGGCCGTCTCAGTTGATGCTTCGACAGCCGCCCGCCGTCAGTTGGAGTCGGCCGAGCGGTTCCTCGCGGCGAGGCAATGGGGCTCTGCGCTTGAGACATTGCAAGACGTCGAGGATCGGTTCGGTGAGACGCTGGTCCGCGTGGCTCCGGGACGCTACGTGACCGCCCGGTACGCCGCCCAAGCAATTCGGTGCCGGATGCCGGCAGAAGGCTTACAAGCTTACCGGCGGTCTGTGGACTCGGAAGCCGTCCGGTGGCTTCGGCAGGCTCGGAAGTTTCGTGACCCAACCCCGCTCGATCGGATCGTCAAGTCGGCCTTTGCCAGTTCAGTCGGAGATGACGCCCTTTGGCTGCTGGGCCAATGGGCCTGGGAAGCGGGTCAATTCGATCTGGCTCGCCGTTACTGGAAACGCCTGTTGCCGCCGCCAGTGGGCTACCGACCGGATCAGGTCGGGCCGATCGTACGGTCTCCCGATTCGTCCTTCGACGATGCCTTGGTGCGGGCGCGACTGGTGCTCTGCAGCCTTTTTGGCGGCTGTCGGGATCGAGCGGTGCGGGAGCTGGAGCAGTTCCGCCAGCTCCACCCCGACGCGGTTGGCTCGCTGGCCGGACGGAGCGGGAGGCTGGCAGAAACACTCCAAGCCGTGGTGACAGAGTCACGTTCGTGGCCGTGGCCGCCGACGCCCCAGCCGTACACGTTCGGGGCAGACTCGGCCCGCAGCGGGCAAGAACCCGAGCCGGATGACGTGGGGCACATCCTTTGGAGCAGCGATTTGCCGGCTGATTCTTTCACCAGACCAGACGGCCCAGCGGGTTCGGCACCACCCGTGTTTTTTCCGTTGGTGGTCCGTGGGAAACTCTTTTTGAACGATGCCCGGTTTATTTACGCGTTGGATCTGCAAACGGGACGTCCCGCATGGTCGCCGGGCGGCCGCCAAGCCGCCGTGTATGCCGTTAGTGGAGCCGAGTCCGCGGGGCCGATTCAGCCAGCGGTCGGCCGGCCCAAGTACACCATGACCTTCAGCGATGGGGTGCTGTATGCCCGCATGGGGCCGCCAGTCACTTGGCAAGCGACGCACGAGTTCCGCGTTCGAAGCGAAATCGTCGGTCTGAATCTGTGGCAAGAGGGCAAGCTGGTTTGGCGGGTCACGACCGATCGGTTCCAGCCACCGACGGCCGGCTGGGCTTTCGAAGGATCGCCCGTGGTCGATCAAGGCCGAGTTTATGTGGCGCTGACTCGGACGCAGCCGCATGCAGAAGTTTCCATCATGAGCTTCGACCAAGCCACGGGCAAGCCGGTTTGGCGAAGACGCATCTGTTCGCCTCTGCGCACGACCAGCGATCGCTGGAACGCCTTGGGACACGGCTTGCTGACGATGGGGCCAACTCGGATTTACTATTCGACCAATCTGGGCGCCATTGCAGCCTTAGAACGGGAGGACGGCCGCGTTGCCTGGGTGGTGACCTACACGCCGGACGTCAGTGGGGACCGCGAACGGCTTCGACGCCTGGAAACTACGGGCCTGACCCCTTGTGTTTACCATGCAGGGATCGTGTGCGCCGCTCCGCAGGATACCGACAGCATCTTCCTGCTCGACGCCGAGTCGGGGATCATCCTTCACGAGCTGAAGCTGCCCGAACGAGTGCAGTTCTTGCTTGGAGTGACCGGCGGGACACTGGTCGCCAGCGGCCGCTTTCTTTGGGGAATCGACATCGTTACGGGCCGACTTCGATGGCACGTCGGCGGTGAGCGGCCGGAGGACCGCGGCTACGGTCGCGGCACGATCGCCGGGCAATGGGCTTACTGGCCGACGCGAGAAGAAATCTTGGTCGTCGACGGCGCGTCCGGCCGAGTGGTGCGGCGCATTCCGTTGAGAGAGAAGTACGGCCTGACCGGAGGCAACCTGCTGGCCGCTGACGGAAAACTGATTCTGGCCGGAAGCAAGAAGCTCACCGTCTTCTCACCTTCTGGCTTTCAATCAATGGGGCCGTAACGTTTCGTTTGAGATATGCTGTCCGCTCGGCTTCGGAGGATCGTCGCCCCGCGCGATCGCGTCATTCCGATGCGCGCCGGGTCGGCGCCTCGGCGGACACCTCCCGCAGCCCGGGTGGTCCCAAGAGCACATCGTCCAGGTTCTCGGCCAGCAAGGCGATCGTATCCCAGTCGGTGGCGATCAAGTCTTGGGCGTGAGCCAAGTTATTTCGCAGTCGCTCCAGTTGTTTGACCACTTGCTCGATCTGACGCCGGGAGGAGAACCGAGTTAATCGGCGAAGACTGTCGTTCCGCGCTACGATTTGTCCTTTGTCGGCGAACTGAAGGCAATCGAACAGACTCACGTTTTGGTTCCGTCGTTTTCGTTCCCTCAATAGCTCTTCCGCTTTCTCCAGCCGACTTCGCGACAAGAAATCCTTCCAGTCGTCGCCGACGCAAACAGTCCGGATCAACTGCGCCAACCGCATTTCGATAAGAGTGATCATTCCGAACAGCCACATGCGGACGGGCGGCTTTTCCAGATCGCTTCGTGTCACAATCCCCGCGACGTGTCCCAGCGCGGATATCAGTAGCCAAGACGTGTCTCGCAAGCCCAGCACTGCGTGCTGCAAAGACGCTGAATCGGGGACCACGGCGGCCTGCGCGAAAGGATGGTGATACTTCCCACAAGGCCCGTCTCCCAACTCCGACTTCCGCACATAGCCGTTCACCATCCCGCTTTCCCGCACGCCAGCCACTTCCAGCCCTCCAAGTTCCATCAGGCGCCGGACATCTGGGGCCGGTGTCGAGCTATCAAAAGAAGCCAATGGCTCAGCAATATCGCGGACGACGAAGCCCTCGTAAAAGACACGGCGGAGACTTCCCATCGACGAGGAATGAGACGCTGCAATTTGTCCGTGATCCGGCATAACGGCACTCGTTGATATCCAGAATGCTCGGGCCGCAGAACGTGATCGGCTCCGCCCGCTTCCGTCTCCTCTCGACAGACGTGTCGTTCCAAAAAAATTCAAACAGCCGGGACGTTCCGACGCAGCTCACCATGATGCTGGAGCGCGCCTTTCGCGTGGCTTCTCGGTTGATCACGCGCCTTCAGCCGGTTCGCGCGATTCCGCTCCGTCGCCCGTGGCGGGCGAAGCCGGGCGGGGCCCGCTGCTTTCTTCGCCCGCTGACGCTGCTCCGGGGGCGGCGTGCGTGCCCGGCTTGATCTGCGGGACGGTTTTGTGTTCGTCCAAGATGCGTTTCAGGTGGTCGGCGTCCATGACCTCCACTTCCATGAGTTCCCTCGCCATGTGGTCCAGGACATCACGGCGGTTGGTCAGCACCTCGTGAGCGGTCTGGGAGGCCTCGTCGATGATTCGCCGAATTTCCAGGTCGATTTCCCGAATCGTGTCTTCACTGTGCGGCAGTTCGGCCGGCAAACTAGGGACTCCGAGCATCGACTGCCGCG
>JAADHY010000633.1 GCA_013151585.1 Planctomycetota bacterium | reverse complement strand
ACGCTGATGGATAACGACCAATGGCAACGCTACTGGGCAACCCAAAACGCCACCAGCACTTAAGCCCGCCAAAAAATCTGGCCACGCCCCCCGGCTCGGGGTTTTCATCGGCAACTTGACAGGCTTTTCTGCCTTCGAATAGGATGCGGGTTTGCCCGGCCCGAGCGCCGGGTCGGATATGGGAAGGTCAGGACGGACCACTTTCGATACGAAGGACAACTGGTTTCCAGAAAATGGGATTTGACCAATGGCAGTCCCCAAACGAAAAAGTTCGAAATCGCGTACGCGGAAGCGGCGAGCCAACAAGGGCGTCAAGCCGATCCAATTGTCCGAGTGCCCACAGTGTCACACCCGGGTGATTACTCATGTCTCTTGTCCCACCTGCGGCTATTACCAGGGACGTACAGTGGTCGAGGTGACCGAGGGATAGACTGGTGATGCGAATCGCGTTAGATGCGATGGGAGGCGACCACGCGCCCGCCCCGAACGTAGATGGGGCGATCGCGGCGTTGGAGGCGAATCCCGAGTTGACCGTGCTTCTGGTCGGAGACGAGCCACTATTGCGCCGACTGCTTGAGGAGCGGAGCTATTCGGACGATCGCCTTCAAACGGTCCCGGCGGACGATTTCGTTCGGATGGACGAGAAGCCGACGGAGGCACTCCGCCGCAAACCCAACTGTTCGATCGCCGTCTGTTGGCGGCTCATGGCTGGCCAGGAAGTGGACGCGGTCGTCAGCGCGGGACATACCGGAGCGGTGGTGGCGGCCGGGTTGCGGACCCGACTGTTCTTGAAGGGTGTGAAGCGGCCGGGAATCGCGGTCGCTTTGCCTACTTTGCGGGGACGGTCTGTTTTGATGGATGTGGGAGCCAATCCAGCAGCTCGGGCCGAACACCTTTATCAGTATGCCGTGATGGGCAGCATTTATGCGCGGGAGATGCTGGGCGTCGAACGTCCAAGGATCGGGCTGATCAACATCGGTAGCGAGGACGGCAAAGGTACAGACCTCTATCGAGAAGCTCACGCGTTGCTCTCGCAGAGCGATCTGAAGGAGCGGTACGTGGGAAATGTCGAGGGACGTGGTCTATACCAAGGAGAAGCCGACGTGCTGGTGTGCGAGGGATTTGTCGGCAACGTCGTCTTGAAGGTCAGCGAAGGGATCGCCGAGTTCATGCTGCGGTCTGTACAGGAAGCGGTGCTCGCTCAGTTGCAATCGGAGCGGGAAATTGCTCTTCGCGCTCTCGGGGAGCTCAGCAAACGCTATCATGCTCGCGAGGAGGGCGGGGCCCCATTGTTAGGGATCGACGGAATCTGTATCATCTGCCACGGTTCCAGTGACGCCCCGGCCATTGCAAACGCCTTGAAGGTCGCGACGACCCTGAAGGATCGTCAGATTAACTCGAAAATCGCAAGGGAATTGGCTCCGTGAGCAAGATCGCGCTGTTGTTCCCCGGTCAGGGTGCTCAGCACGTCGGCATGGGGAAGTCGATCGCCGAGCGGTATCCGGCAGCCCGAGACTTGTACGCGCAGGCTTCCGAGATTCTCGGCTACGACCTGGCCCGCCTCTGTTTTGAGGGGCCGGCGGAAGAGCTCGATTCGACCATTATCAGTCAACCCGCCCTGTTCGTGACCAGCCTGGCCGCACTGGAGATGCTCCGGGCTGAGCGGCCGGAAGTGGTTCTTTCGTGCGAAATGACCGCCGGACTGAGCTTGGGCGAATACACGGCTCTGGTTTTTGCCGGGGCAATGTCGTTCGAAGACGGGCTGCGCGTGGTGCAACGTCGAGGCGAGGCGATGCAGGAGGCTTCCGACGCAGCCCCCTCCGGCATGGTCAGTCTGCTGATGCTGGATCGATCCCAAGTGGATGAGATTTGCCAGCGGGCCAGCGAGCTGGGCGTGCTCTCGATCGCCAACTACCTTTGTCCGGGCAATACGGTCGTCTCGGGCGAAAACCCGGCGTGCGAGAAAGCAGCCGAGCTGGCAGAGGAAGCCGGCGGGAAAGCCGTCCCGCTGGCGGTGGCCGGCGCGTTCCACACGGTTCTGATGAAGCCAGCCGATGCACGCTTGGCCGAGGCCCTGGCGGGCGTTCCGATCAAGTCGCCGGAAATCCCTGTCGTAAGCAACGTGGACGCTCGCCCCCACGAAGACCCCGAAGAAATTCGGGAACTGTTGGTGCGGCAGGTCGTCAGCCCGGTCCTCTGGGAAGATTCCATGCGCTATATGCTCGACCACGGGGTGGATGAGTTCTACGAGGTCGGGCCGGGCAAGGTGTTGCGGGGCCTGATGAGACGAATCGATCGCAAGGTTCATTTCGAGACGGTCAGTGGCTCGTAGCGCGTTTCCGCTCAGGCCCGTTTTCCCCGGTAGATGGCTTCCCCCGGATACTGGCCGCCGAGCGGAAACAGGCACAATAGCGGAGGCGCACATCTGGCTGGCGGTGACAGTCACCGATCGGGTCACTTGACGGAAGAGTGAAGTTCCCGCTGAGCGGGGAGCCGCGGGAGGGGGAGCTCCGGTTGAGCGACCAACAACGGGAAGCGGTGCCAACGAGCGGGCCGAGCGACGCGGATCATGCGGCAACTCGGTGAACACACACGGATTACGGTTTACAGAGACCGCGATAACAGGTATATCTTCGCCTTTGGCGGTAGCGGCCCGAGAGCCGCCGCTTCGCTGGCGATTCAGACGGAAAACGTAGGGCGGCCTGTGCGGCGCTGCCCCGGGCCGACGGGTCGCATGGCCCGCTCGGAAGAATGGAACACTCCTTTCAACTGACAATTAACGTGGCGGAGGAAGACAGCGTGTCGACGGAAGAAAAAGTGATTAGTATCGTGAGCGAGCAGTTGGGGGTCCCCAAGGAAGAGATCACCCGCGAAAGCTCTTTCATCGACGACCTGAAGGCCGACTCCCTCGACGTCGTCGAATTGGTGATGGAATTGGAAGACGAGTTCGGAGTCTCGATTCCGGACGAGGACTATGAAAAGATTCGCACGGTTGGCGACGCCATTGACTATATCGAGGAAAAGAGCTAGCGGATGTCCAGACGAGTCGTCGTCACGGGGATCGGGGTCATCACCCCGCTGGGATGCGAATTGTCCGAGTATTGGGATCGGGTCTGCGCTGGAAAGAGCGGGATAGGTCCGGTTCGGCGCTTCGATTGCTCGGAATTCAAGGTTCGCTTCGGCGGCGAGGTGCGCGACTTCGACGCTACCGAGCACATGCCGATCGACGGCAAAGAGGTCCGACGGCTCGATCGCTTCTGTCAGTTCGCCTTGGTCGCCGCTCATAAAGCGATTCAGCAGTCGGGGGTCGACTTTAGCCAAGGGGACCCGTATCGCTACGGGGTGCTCGTGGGCAGCGGTATTGGCGGACTGGAAGAAATCGAGCAACAGCACAACGTGCTTTACGACCGCGGGCCAACACGAGTTTCTCCGCTGATGATCCCCAAGCTGATCGTGAACGCGGCCAGCGGAAACATCTCGGTTCGGTGGGGCTTGCGCGGTCCGAACAGTGCGGTGGTGACGGCCTGCGCGTCCGCGACGAATGCCATCGGCGACGCTTTTCGCTTGGTGCAGAACGGCGTCGCTGACGTCATGGTGACTGGCGGGAGCGAAGCGGCCTTGACTCCGATGGGGCTTTCCGGCTTCGCGCGGATGAACGCGCTGTCCACACGAAACGAAGAGCCGGAACGGGCGAGCCGCCCGTTTGACCGCGATCGGGACGGCTTCGTCCTCTCCGAAGGTGCCGGTGTGCTGATCCTGGAAGAATACGAGCGGGCCAAACAGCGGGGAGCGCCCATCCTGGCGGAGATCGTCGGTTACGGCATGTCGGCGGACGGTACGCACATCACCGCTCCGGACCCGAACGGACGAGGAGCCGCGCAGGCCATGACCGCTGCCATCCGCGACGCCAAATTGAACCCGCAAGACATCGATTACATCAACGCCCACGGCACCAGCACTCCTTTGGGCGATGTAGCTGAGACACGCGGCATCAAGTCCGTCTTCAACTCACATGCCCAAAGGGTCGCGATCTCCAGCAACAAGAGCCAGGTCGGGCATCTGCTGGGGGCTTCCGGAGCTGTTGAGCTGATCACAGCCATTCTGGCGCTACAGCACCAAGTTCTGCCGCCGACGATCAATCTGGATCATCCGGACGAAGAGTGCGACCTGGATTACGTCCCGAACGAAGCGCGGCCGGCCAAGATCCAATATGTGCTGAAGAATAGTTTTGGCTTCGGCGGACACAACGCGTGCCTGGTGATCAAGAAGGCGGCGTAACGCAGTCCACGGCCCTGTCTGCGGTTGTTCGATTTGGAAAACACATGGGCTCTGACTCCTCCGTCCCAACAGGACTTTGGATGGGCTGAGGGACGGCCTGTCTGCGTGGCGACGACCATGTGCCGGTTCTTGTTCCCCAGCGGATGTCTGTCACCGGCTGGTGTCGCCCGTCTTCGTGGCCGACAACGTCGCGGCCGTCACCGTGTTGCGCAGTAACATGGCAATCGTCATGGGTCCGACGCCGCCAGGAACAGGCGTGATCGCCGAAGCGACTTCGCGCACGGCGTCGAAGTCCACGTCCCCGACCAGCTTGCCGTCCACGCGGTTGATGCCCACGTCGATCACGACCGCTCCTGGCCGCACCATCGACGCCTTTACAAACCGCGGGACACCGATAGCCGCGACCAAAATGTCTGCCGTGCGAGCAATCGATTCCAGGTCGCGGGTTCGACTGTGACAGACCGTGACGGTTGCGTTCGCACCCGGAGCCTTTTGCATCAGCATGGCCGCCATCGGCTTGCCCACGATCTCGCTGCGTCCCAGAATCACGCAGTGAGCTCCGCTGATTTCGACGCCCGTTTCCAGAAGCAACTGTTGAATGCCGCACGGAGTACACGGCAAGAAGCGCGGCCGCCCTTGCATCAGCCGGCCGACGTTTTCCGGATGAAAACAATCGACGTCTTTCATCGGCAAAACGGCATCCAACACGGCCTTCTCATCGATCTGATCCGGCAATGGCAACTGGACCAAGATGCCATGGACGCCGGAGTCCTCGTTCAACCGGCCGACCAGTGTCAACAGTTCCTCTTGGCTGGTCATGCCGGGCAGCCGGTGGAGCGTGCTTTGGATTCCGGCTTTCTCGCACGCTCGTTGCTTGTTTCGCACGTAGACGGCGCTGGCCGGATCGTCGCCAACCAACACGGCCGCCAAGTGCGGCGTCACCCCCGTTTCCTTTCGTAGTGCCGCCACATCTTCCGCAATTTTCTCCCGGAACTTCGCTGCAATCGCTTTCCCGTCGATGATCTGAGCCGCCACGATTTTTCCTTTCCGCGTCTATCCCGAACAATCGAATGCCTTTTGCCTTTTCGGCTAGAGTGTGTCTTCTAGCGGGCCGCCCGACGGCCGTCAACCAATCCGTGGGACCGGCGGAACCGTGAACCGTGTGCGATGTCCGCGAAGACCCGAAGCGGCCGGTGTTTTATGAAGGAGAAACGTGGGACCGGCAGAACCCCAGGATGGACCGTCCCGAGCCCGGAACCTGCGGTCTAAGGACAGACGCCACAGATACACTGCGATATCTGCCGTCTTTTACTGGGGTGGGCGGCAAGCCGGCACGCCACTGAAAGGATTCGGCGATAACCGGCCGTGAGACCACTGTCCCGGCGGGATCGGCGACAAAGAGAACGCCTTCTTCTTGCTTTACTCAGGGCGTATCCCCGCGAGCACGACGTACCAACCAGACTTTTCGCTCAGGACACGTCCTCATCCTGTCTTTTGGCTTCGCTTGAGATACAAAGACATATCTGTCCGGCCGATCGGGCAGTAAGTCCTGCGGCTTCATTCGGGCCAGTAGAGTGTAGGGGTACTGGTCGCTTTAAATGGCTGCGGCTTTCTTGGCCCGGGCCGCCGCCTGGGCGGATTCGGAACCGGGCCGGTTCATCAACCACAGAAGCGACGGGCTGGCGATGTAGATCGAGCTGTACGTCCCGACGATTACACCAATCACCAGGCAAAACGCGAAACCATGGATGCCCTCGCCGCCAAGGAAGTAAAGAATCGTCACGACGATCAATGTCGTCAACGAGGTCAGCAATGTGCGGGACAATGTTTGATTGACACTAGTATTGACCATTTCCGGAGTCAAGGCCGGGTTCTTGCCTCGCACTTCCCGGATCCGGTCAAAAACGACGATCGTATCGTTCAACGAGTATCCGATGATGGTCAGGAAAGCGGCGATCATCGGCAAGTTGATTTTGAAATCGACCAATTCCAGCCAGTTCCCGATCGTCGTCCCCGCCAGAAACGATGCCATGGCGACCAAGCCTAACGCGGCCAAGACGTCGTGGACCAGTGCGATCACCGCGGCCAAACCGAAAGTCACACGCTGGAACCGGAACCAGATGTAGCCGATGATGGCGACCAGGCTGAACAAGATTGCCAACAGCGCGGCCTCTTGCATTTCCGTTCCGACGGCCTTGGCGAACTTGTTAACTTCTTCGAAAAGCGGGGTCTCAGCCATCTCGGCCTGCATTTCGCTTAGAACGGCCTTCAGGTCCTCTGGAGCGACTTCGGGACGGGCCTGTAACAGCATCTCCGAGAACTTCTTCACCGTTCGCTCGCCCGCGGTCAGCCCGCTCCCGGCCGTTCCCGTAATCTCAATCAAAGCTTCCGGCTCGGGGTACTTTTCGCCCAACGCTTTCAGCTTCTTCTCGATCTGGTCGGTCACCACGGCCACAGTCAGCTCATGACTGAACTTGAGCGTCACTTGGTGGCCGCCTTCGAACCCGGTGCGTTTTTTCGATCCGTCCGAGACATCTTGCTTCGGGATCGGCTGGACCTCGCCGAACTCCATCGTCACTTTGAGCAATTCGCGGTTCGGGAAGGCGGCGGCGACGCGATGGCGGACCTCGTCCACATCCTCCTCAGTGGTCCGGAGCCGATAGCGGCGTCCCGGGCCCAACTGAGTCTCGTCGGCCAGGGTCAGCTTCTCCAATGTGATACTCGTGCCTAGTTGCTTTTCCAGGTCCGCTCGGACCTCCTCCAGCGGCTGCGGCTCGACGAACTCGAATGTCACCATCGTGCCGCCACGAAAGTCGATATCCAGGTTTTCCTCGCCCCGGACGGCCAGACTGACCATGCCCGCCACAATCAGCGTCAACGATCCGAAAATGCAGACCTTTTGCTTGCCCAAAAAGTCGAGATTTGTCGTCCCGATGATGCTGAGCATCTTGAGCCGTTTCAGCCATCGTTTTCGCTCAAAAATGTCAAACACCAGCCGGCCGAAATACAAGGCCGTGAACATGCTCATCACAATGCCAATGAACAACGTCACCGCGAAACCTCGCACCTGGTCGGTGCCAATGATGTAAAGCACAACGGCGACGATCAGCGTAGTGACGTTCGCGTCGACGATCGTCGTAAAAGCGCGGGAAAAACCGTTGTGGATGGCCATGCGCAGGCTCGACCCCTTCGCCCGCTCTTCCCGGATTCTCTCGAAGATCAGCACGTTGGCGTCCACGGCCATACCGATTGTCAAGACGATACCGGCCAAACCGGGTAAGGTGAACGTGGCCTGGATCAAAGCCATCGTGCCCATGACCAGGATCAGGTTGAGCACCAGGCACATGTCGGCCACCAGCCCCGCGAACAAGTAGTACCCCGCCATAAACACCAGGACGCCGATCGCGGCGATTTTGATGGCCAACAAGCCCTTTTCCTGCACGTCGGCTCCCAGCAGAGGACTGATGGAGAACTCGCTGACCGGATCGTGTTTGATGGGAATTTCCAGCGCGCCGGCGTTCAAGACGTTCACCAGCTCTCTGAT
>JAADHY010000615.1 GCA_013151585.1 Planctomycetota bacterium | reverse complement strand
TCGGTTTCGTCAGAGACATCGACCAGTTGCGGCAATTTGCGGCTGGCAACGATCTGCCCGAGCTCAGCGACCAAGTTGCCCGTCTCAACTCCATACGGGACCGAGTAGACGACGAGCCGGTTTTGACTCTTCTTGCGTCGGCTGGTATCGACTTTCCATTCGCCACGGACTTTGATCGAGCCGCGTCCTTCTTTGTAGGTCTTGGTCAGAGCGCGACGGTCGGTCACGATGCGGCCGCCCAAAGGAAAGTCCGGCCCTTTGATATACTTCATCACTTGAGCCACGGTGGCATCCGGATGCCGGATCAAGTGAATGCAGCCCTTGATTACCTCGCCCAAATTGTGCGGAGGGATGTTCGTCGCCATGCCGACGGCGATCCCTTGCGTTCCGTTGACCAGTAGATTTGGATACCGGGCGGGCAGCACGACCGGTTCTTGGCGGGTGGCGTCATAGTTCGGACGCATCTCGACGGTCTGAAACCGCAACTCGTCCATCAACTGCTCGGCGATCGCCGTCAGACGAGCCTCGGTGTATCGAGCGGCCGCCGCCGGTAATCCCATCACCGATCCGAAATTGCCCTGGCCGTCTACCAGCGGGTAACGGAAAGTGAAATCCTGAGCCATCCGGACCAGAGCATCATAAATGGCCGCGTCACCGTGAGGGTGATAACCCCCCATGGTGTCGCCGCAAATGCGGGCACACTTGCGCGGCTTGCTGCCCGAGTGAAGCCGCAGGTCGTGGTACATCACGTAGAGGATGCGGCGTTGAACCGGCTTCAGGCCGTCGCGTACATCAGGCAGCGCACGCGACTGAATGACCGACAGAGCATAGTTCAGATAGCGACGTCGGGTTTCCTGGCTGAGCGAAACGTATTCGATGCGATCGCTCGCCTCCATGCTCGCAACCCGCCCGGCCACCTCGGCCCCTCGACCGCGGCCGTTACCCTGCACCTTCTTGCTAGCCAAGATTTCCTCCCGACTTTCCGCGAAGTCTACTCCTGAAAGGCAGACCCCTTTACGGTCCTGTGATCAACAAGAAACGGAGGATCGGGCGACTCACTTCCCGATCGCCGTCTCACGGCAAGTCAAAGGCGACCGCTGCCGCCCCGATTCGCCGAAACATAAGGTCCGGTCGAGACGGTTAATGTCTCACCCTCGTTTTGCTTCCGGTGCGAAATGCTGCACCGCGTGCAGAGCAGCCGGACTCGACCGATGACCGCCGCAACCGACAATCACCAGCGGGCCCGGCCTTCCGGCGGCGCTTCCCTTTGCAGTCATCCTTGGAGCCGAACTCGCCAAAGTTCGACCGTTTCGACCCTGAATCGCCAGCGTCTGGCGAGTTTGGCTTTGACGGGATCGACGGACGACTCGCCCGGCGTCCGCTGAGTTCACATTGTAATGATTCTGCCGACTTTGCAAATGCCACCAGTTGCATCGATTGTGCGCGGCGTACGGGTTGTGTCGAACGTGCCGGCGTCGCAAGTGCTTAGTCCGCAACGACTTATATTGCTTGCACTGAACCCATACAAAACGAAAAGAACGATTCATCCCGACGATCCTCACCAGCCGAATGACTCTACTGCCCATGCCCGCCAGAGGCCATGTCCCGGCGCCGGCAGGCCGTCGGACTCGTCGAATCCCATGCGGTCCGAAGTCCGAGCGTTGTGGCGAGGCCATCCGGCCGGCGGGGCCAAGCTGCGGCGAGCGGGCTCCGGCCAGGCCAGCGGTAGGCCGAGACGGTCACAGGGGAAAACGGAAGGCCTGATCCGGACCGCATCCCGAACCCGAATTTCGCAATGGAGTGGATGCCGATGTATGGAAACTCGATTCGTATTCTGGTGGCCGGTTTGCTGGTCGCTCTCGTCGGGGCAAGCGCTTGGGCGGCGGAAGGCAGCGCCGAACGGCAGCATCCGAAGACCTATCCGCATCTGAACGCGCCGTTGTATCCGTCTCCGCAGCCACACATGCCTGTCGGTGTCGGAGGCGTCGTGTACACGAATCAGGCCTTCGCGCCGCACGAGCTGCTGTACGCTCACAAGTATCGCGGCCTGTATCCGCCCTACTACTTCAAAGTGAACGGTCTGTGGTGGTGGACGCCCTTTGGGATGGAATCTCACGACACCTGGAAGCTGCAAGGCACGTGGGTCAAGGTCAAGTATCACTCACGGCTGGACCCTCTGTCGAGAATCACCTCGCCGTTCCACGCTTCCGATTACGTGGGTCTGACGTTTCGTTACTTGCAGTCGTTACTTGTTGAGACTGGGGAACTATTCCGATGAGCAAGCGATGGTTTGAGAAGATCAGCGCGGTTGCCATTGTGTGCGTGGGCGTGGCGGTCGGGTCGAACGCTGCGTGGGCGGCGCCGCCGGCGAAAAAGCCGAGCCGCATTGGCGTCAAGAAGGCAGTCGCCAAACTGGTCTCGGGTTTGCAGCGCCCGTTTCGGAAAGCGGGTCGTGCCGTCCGACCGGTTTCGTGGCAGGAAGTGTCGGACACGGAAAGTGGGACAACCAGCTCGCATTGCCCACACTGTCCCTCCGGGCCGCTTGGCCGCGCCCGATGCTGGCTGACCCACCGATGCGGTTCCGATCTGAGGACCTCTCTGAGCGGGTGGCCCATGCGAGCCCGATACCGTCAGCAAAGCCAGCGGTTGCAGCAGCAATTGGCCGGCAAGCTGGCTTACTTTACGCCGAGCGGGTGTGGCGGCGCGGGATGTCCGCCGTTTGGAAACTATCACGTCGTCTATGCGGTTCAACCCGACTATTTCGACCCGCGTGATGGCCAAGTATTCGCTGCACCCGGCACCGGCGTCCCAATGGCCGTACCGTTGGCTCCCAACGTGCATTATTCGTACAACTACAGCCACGGAATTCCGTCCAGTCGGATTACGCCCATTTCGGACGTGATTCCACCGCGCCGCGTCGACTGACGGCGGCGGCTTTGCGTGTCGAGAACGCCTCGACCAACGACGGAGAAGGGTTTGCTGGTTAGTCTGGAACTTGTTTGCAGAAAGCGAAGTCATGTCATGGAATAAGACAACAGTCGCCCTGATGGCTGCTCTGGTCTTGTGGGGAACCGCTCGCAGCGCCAGGGCGCAGCTTCTCCGAAAAGCGCGCCCGCGAGCGACACACCAACGCGTCGTTTATCTGACCGGCCAGGCCAGTTCGCAAAGTGTCGCGGTGTCCGGATCGACGTGTCCGCACTGCTACGGCGTCAGCACCGCCGGCTCCTGCCGTCAGCGCTGCTTCGTGCCGGTGGTCACGCCGGTTGTTTCGTGGGCACTCAATCCGAACGCCTACATCCTGTCGCCGGACCATGGCTGGTCGTATGTGATCAAGCGGCCGATTCACCGGAAGAATATCACGTACCAGCGCTACTGGCCGACCGGTTGGGACGGGAAGGGCCAGCCGAGCGACCAGCCGGCTCCACGCTATCCCGTTATCGCGCAGCCGACCGACACGATGCAGATGGGCTACTACTACCAGCACGTCCCGACGTGGCGGCCTCGGCCGGGGATGCTGCCCAAGCCGCCGATTCCGTCGCAGTGGCACGTGCGCAAGTGTTCGCCACGCCCTGACAACACGTACGTGGTTTGGGTTCCATTGAGCCAACTGCCGCAAGGCAACGGCGCGGCGGCGCCCCAGCAGCCGCAGTCTCAGCAACCGGCACCGCAGCCGGTGCCTCAGCAGCAGGTGCCTCCGGCACCGCAAAAGCCGGCGCCGCAGCCACCCAAAGCCTCGGCTCCGGCGAAAGCCAACACCGCATCGCACCTCGTCGCCCCCACGCCGCTGCATTAAGACGGCGTCGAGAACCGCCAGCGACGCGCGACGCAAACACAGAGCTTGACCGGAGGTGATACCCTCGGCGCGGTCGTCAGACCGTGCCGTTTTTTGTTTGCACGGCTGACGGCGTGACGTGAGCACCCGTCTCGGGTGCCGTGCCCGCTGTCGAGCTTCTACCTGCAGTTAGTTGGCGCCATGAAATCAGCTTGCGAGACTACTCGAGTTCGTGCCGGCAAGCCGCAACATGGCGGTCTCGTTGCGGCGCCCGGACGCTAGCGTCGCAGGCCAACCTTGTTGAACACCCTTGCTGGATTGCCCGCCATGGATTCCACGCCTTCTGGTCAATCGATTCGCAGCCAATGGACTATCCCCGATGAGGTGACGTACCTCAACCACGGATCCTTCGGGCCGTCGCCGCAAGTCGTGCAAGAAGAGCGGCAACGCTGGTACCGCAAGCTGGAAGCTCAACCGATGGACTTCTACCTGCGCGAGTTGGAAGACGCTTGGGATGCGGCTCTGAGCGAGCTGGCCGCCTTCGTGGGCGCTCGGCCCCAAGACATCGTTTTTGTTGAAAACGCCACGACCGGGATGAACATCGTGGCGCAAAGCGTTCCTCTGGAGCCCGGCGACGAAGTGCTGCTGAGCGACCACGAATACGGGGCCGTCAAGCGAATCTGGGAAACAACGTGTGCAGAGAAAGGGGCGAAGGTCGTTTACGGCTGTTGGCCACTAGCGCCTCGCTCGCCGCGTGAGCTCGTCGACGGTTTGATGGAGCGTGCCTCGCGGCGAACCCGCCTGATCGTCGTCAGCCACGTGACGTCGCCGACGGCCATGGTTGTACCGGTAGAAGCGATCTGTGCGGAAGCTCGACAGCGGGACATCCCGGTCTGCGTTGACGGACCACACGCGATCGCGATGCTTCCTGTCGACCTGGGCCGGATTGGCTGTGCATTTTACACAGCCAGTTGTCACAAGTGGTTGTGTGCGCCGTTCGGCAGCGGATTTCTGTATGTCGATGAATCCTACCGGGATGGGCTCCGGCCCGCAGTGCGAAGCTGGGGGCTGAGCTTGAGCGGCCGGCCGAGCCGATGGCAAGACGAGTTTTTATGGGTCGGGACACGGGATCCGTCGGCCTTTCTGGCGGTTCCAGCCGCCATCCGTTTTCTGCGGCAATACGGGCCGGAACGATTCCGCGAACGGACCCACGCACTAGCCCGATTTGCCCGACAGCAAATTGTCGAACGAATCGGCGACCACGGTCTGGTCCCGGATTCGCCCGAATGGTATGCGTCGATGGTCAGCTTGCCGCTGCCGCCGTCCGATATCACACCGCGCAGTGGCCTACGTGATCCGTTGCAGGAAAGCCTCTGGTCGGAGTACGGCATCGAAGTCCCCGTCCTCACGTTTCGTGACCGGCGGATTCTGCGTGTTTCGTGTCACCTGTACAATGATCGCCAAGACATCGACCGATTGGTGACTGCGTTGGATCGGTTAGCCGATACCTGACGCTCGAACCGTGACCTCGGTTTGGCACCCGTCCCATCCTTCGTGCGTCATCCCGCCGCGATGAACCTCCGTCAGCTCCGGTTTGGCCAGTGGTTAGGCCCGTTT
>JAADHY010000058.1 GCA_013151585.1 Planctomycetota bacterium | reverse complement strand
TCGCCAAACAGCCTTGGCCAGCCGGTTTCACGTCGCGATCCGTGGTTGCCCCGGCCGTCAGACGTTCCTCAACAAATTCATCCTATCCTGCGCATCGTGACAAAACAATACCCGGTCCGGCCTCCGAACCGCGCCCGCTCCAGCGCGCAGCGCACGCGCCAGAGCACGAGCCCGTGACCCTAGTCTTAGAAACGGATTTCGCGGCCCACTGACTACAGGCGGTTGCCGGCGCCCAAATGCCAAAACCCTCGAAATCGCTGCTACATCGTGGGTTTGGCGACCAAAAGGTCTTTGTGGGTCATCGCGGCTTGCGTTACAGCAACAGTTGTTCGGATAATAGGAAAAGAATCGCACGATGTTGGAAGCGGGAACTGGGCTGTCACGAAGGGCCGGCCGGCTCGGACCAAATAGGGCCTCTTTCNNCCCCGAGCCGGAACGTGGAAACACTCAGACCGCGCCGAAACAGAAGCCGAACGGCTGATCGCAGAAGGAACAAGAGCAATGCGTGCATTGCGAAAAGGTTTCGTCGTGGTGATTGCAGGGCTGGGACTGGCCCTGGGCCGACCGGCCAACAGCCAGCTCCGTCCTGCGCCGCCTTCGCCCGAAGCTCGAATGGAACGCCTTTACCAGTTTCTCGATCGCAATCAGGACGATCTGATCGATGAAGGGGAGCTGGAGCGCATGCCGCCAGCGATCCGGAACGCGATGGAGCGAGCCGGGCTGAGGACTAACCGCCGCATTTCGAAGCAACTGTTCTTCCGCATGGCCCCTCGGCTGGCGGAAGAACTACGCCGACCGGCCGAGACGCCGCCGTTTGCCGGAGAAACGAACCGTTCCGAAACGCCTTCCCCGGCTCGGCCAGCCGTTGTGGGCTCTCCCGGAAGCCCCTCGAGTGTGCCCAACGCGTCCCGGCCGAGCCCTGTCAGCCAGCCTTCTTCGACGGTCGCGACGGGACCGGCGACGCCGCAACGATCGTCGCTGCCAAGCAGGACGCCTTCTTCTTCCGCGAGCTCGGCGCGACCGCGGATTACGATCGACCTTCCCGAGAGCTACCGCGATCGCGACAAAGATCACGACGGACAGATTGGTCTCTACGAATGGGACCGTAAGGCCTATGCCGAATTCTTTCGACTCGACCGAAATGGCGATGGATTCCTGACGCCACGCGAGCTTCTGGCAGCCTCCTCGTCTTCTGGGGCGGTTTCCGGAACAGCCGGCTCCGGGGCTCCGCCTATCGTCACGACGCCTCGGCTCCCGAGCGGCTCGTCGACGGTCCGCAATTCTGCTGCGGTCAGCGCCTCCCAAGCGCCAACCGTCGACGTCAGCAGCCGCGACGAGCGGATGGCTCGGTTCGTCTTCCGCGCTTTGGACCGAAACCGCGACGGCACGATCACAGAAGAAGAGTGGCAGCGCAGCCGCCGAACACGGGAAATGTTTCAGCGAGCCGGCCTATCGTTGCAGTTTCCCGTCTCGCCGGACGCTTTCATCCCGGCGTACGTCCAGGCAGCACAGGCGGCTCGTTCGGCGCGAAGGTAATCAATCGGGAAGCAAACGAGCCCGTCGTCTGGAGGTGCGCTCTCCCAGGCAAACCGACCGAGCTGGGGCAGATCCCGCCAGGGCATGCCACGGTCGTTTTGCTCGCAACTCTACCGCTTGCTCACCGCAAACCGGCGCTGTAGGATCACCACCCCGTGCGCATCTCGGAGAAAAAGATAGTCGACCTAGACGGGGGCGAGAAGTCGCTTAGTTGCAGGGAGTCGATCCATGAGCGAATCAAGACCACGACGGGCGCTGGTGAGCGTCAGCGACAAGACGGGACTGGCCTCTTTCGTGCAAGGACTGGTCCAAATGGGATTCGAAATCCTTTCCACCGGCGGAACCCGTCGGTTTCTGGAAGAACAAGGCATCACAGTCCTCGATATATCTTCCTATACAGGCTTTCCCGAAATCATGGAGGGCCGCGTCAAGACGTTGCATCCCAAAGTGCACGGAGCGATCTTGGGGCGACCGGACCGGCCTGGCGACGCTCAGGCGATGGCTCAACACGGGATCGTGCCCTTTGAATTGGTGGTCTGCAATTTGTATCCGTTCGAGCAGACCATTGCGAAAGAAGGTGTGACGGTCGAAGAGGCGATCGAGCAGATCGACATCGGGGGACCGTGCATGGTGCGTGCGGCGGCCAAGAACCATGCGTACGTTGGCATCGTGACCTCGCCCGATCAGTACCCCCGCGTGCTGGACGCTCTGCGACAGGAGCGGTTCGACCTCGCTCTGCGTCGCGAGCTGGCGGTGGCGGCCTTCGAGATGACCGCTCGTTACGATCGAGCCATTGCTGACTATATGGCCCGCTTGGTCGTCCAGGAATCCGCCGACCAGGCGTCCGTGGAGACCGCAGCCGGCGAATGGCCGGCCGAACTGACGCTCACGTTCCGACGACGCCAATCGCTGCGATACGGAGAGAACCCACACCAGAAAGCGGCGTTTTACGTCGAGCCGGACCCGCATCCGGCCACGCTGGCCGGCGCCGAACAGTTCCACGGCAAAGAGCTCTCTTATAACAACCTGCTCGATCTGGACGCGGCCCTGGCGATCGCCCGCGAGTTTGACGAGCCGGCGGCCGTTGTGATCAAACACAACAACCCCTGCGGCTGCGCCGTCGCTGAAACGCTTAGCGAAGCCTTTGACAAGGCGTATGCCGGCGATCCGGTCAGCGCTTTCGGTTCGATCTTGGGCTTTAACCGTGAGGTCGACTTTGCGACGGCCGAACGGTTGTGCGAACCCAATCGGTTCATTGAAGCCATCATCGCCCCTGGCTACGAACCGGCTGCGGTGGAAGCGCTAACGACACGCCCCAAATGGAAAAAAAACGTGCGGCTGTTGAAGTGCCCGGCTTTGAACCAGCCCCGCCCGATGAGCCACGACTTGCGGCGCGTCAGCGGCGGGGTGCTCGTGCAGGATCGGGACGAACTCCCGGAACCGTTTGCCGAGTGGACGGTGCAAACCAACCGCCAGCCGACGGATCAAGAGCTAGCCGATCTTCGGTTCGCGTGGCTGGTCTGCAAACACGTGAAGTCGAACGCGATCGTTTTGGCGAAGGACCGAGCGATTGTCGGTGTGGGAGCCGGACAGATGAGTCGGCTGGATTCGTCGTTCCTTGCAGCGTACAAGGCAGGCGATCGGAGCCGAGGCAGTGTCCTCGCTTCCGACGCTTTCTTCCCCTTCCGCGACGCGGTGGACGAAGCGGCCAAGGCCGGCGTCAGCGTCACGGCTATCGCTCAGCCCGGCGGTTCGCGCAACGACCAGCAGGTCATCGACGCCTGCAACGAGCTGGGCTTGGCAATGGTCTTCACCGGCCGCCGCCATTTCCGCCATTGATTCGGAAAGAGCTTGAACGGGCGAAGTCTTCGGCTGGGGAAGCTGTCAGGCCACTAGGGCGACCTGCTTGCTATTGCTGTGAAGACCATTGCCAAGCCCAGCTCGTTGCAGGCGTCGATGACCTGCTGGTCGTTGCGCGAACCGCCGGGCTGAGCGATAGCCGTGACGCAACGCGGCTAGCGGTGCGTCGAATTGGAGCATGCGGTCGGCCACATCGGCCACGTGGAAGACACGATTGCGATCCTGCGGGTTGGATGCGCGGGGCGTCGGGTTAGTCAGATCGTCGATGGGCTGGCAGGAAGTGCCGTTGAGCCGGGCGATCAGGCGGACGTCATCGATTCCGGGCCTCTTCTCGAGACCAACCCGCAGGATGACCCGCCCGGCGGACGGGCGCGGACCGGTGTAAACGGAGAACGGAGCGCTGCGACCGCTGCCGATTTCCGCCGGCAGCGGCTTCGGATTGGGCATGTTCGGCGCCNATGATGGAACGTGACCACGTGTCGGCGCGGGCCGCGAAGCGCAGCCTCCAGCCGACCGGCCGTGCGCAGCAGTTCCACACTTTCGTCCCGGACGACGCGGCGGCCGTTGGAGGTATGCTCAGTGCGGCGAAAGTCGTTCCAGTTGAAATGGTTGAAGAGGTAGATGCCGTCGGCGCCGCGGTGGAGCATCGCCGCCGTGAAGGCGCGCTGGGTCTCCAGGTCGTCGGACATCACCTTGCCGCCCGGCATACCCTGAAGCCATAGGTCCGTCGCGGCAATCAACAGAACCTTCTTGTTCGCCGGGCCCAGCAGCTTGCGCCAACGTTCGACCGGGATGTCTGTATCTGACGGCCGCCATTCGGGCGAGACGATGAGAAGGTCGATCCAGCCTTCACGGGCCCAAAGGGCGCCGTCCATGCCCAGCCCAAACGCGAATTCGGGCACAGCCGGAATGCGTGCGGCAACGTGCACCGGATGGCCGCGTCGCGAGGCGGCCCGATCGGCCAGACGACGCACTTGTTGCATGAAGCCATTCAAATGACGGCGGCCTTCGTTTTCTTTGCCCGGTCGGAAATGCCACGGAAACCGCATCCAGTCCAGCTCGATCCCGTCGCAGTCGTACCGCTCGAACAACTCCTGGATCAAGGCCAAGTAGTGCTGCCGAACGCGCTCTTCAGCGTAATCGAATCCGCAATACCACTGCAGATCGCGCACCCGCCGCAGCTCCGGATGCGTCCGCCAAAGCGAGCTGATCCTTGCCGGATCATCGTGGTAGTGCGTGTCGTTCATTCGCACGGACAGCCACGGCGAAACGCCTCGCTTTCGGCATTGCTCGATGCAGACCGCGAACGGATCAACGCCCTTCTTGTGCACAATCCAATACAGCCGTGGCCAGCCGCTGACGTTGGCCTCGGGATCGTCCACGTCCCAATACGATTCCCACACCCGGCTCTCAAACGCGGCTCGCTGGTAGCACACGTTGAACAGCAGATACGGCACATGGGCTTCAGCGTACCGATCGACCTGCGCCCGGAACGCTTCGACCAGCTCCGACTTCGTCTTGGTCTGGTCGATTCGATGTGGCGCCGGCAAACATCCAACCAACCCATCGGCCGCGACGTTCACGATCGGCCCGTCAATTGGGCGAGCGAGGGCATGCGGACCGACGCGGCTTGGCATGCGGGCGGGCGGATTCCCCGCCGCAGCTCCCGCCGCGCCGAAAAGCGCAGCCGAAGCCCACACTGTCCAGCGGGAAACGCGACTACGGGCTTTTCTCATAATTGCAACCTCTTCGTTGAACGGCCCCATCGATGTCTTTTCTGCGCCGGTTGAGTCATTCTACGGCAGCCCGTTGTCTTCGCCAGCCAAAACATGACACGCCCGACCAGTCGCCAGAAGGCGAACTCGCCATGCTTGACCGGCCTGCCCTTGCGGTCCCGGCCGGGCGATCGTCTCGGTCGTCCAGAACGGCAGCGTCTGCGTCGGAAGTTGTGAACGGAGACGCGGATCGTTGGCGGCAATCTCATCGTCACCGCGGGTTCGGAACCGGCGGATGGCGGCTGTTGCCGGCTGCATGCGCCCGGGAGAAGGGTTACAATGCATGACGGTACGAAACCCGTTGGAACGCTCTCCGCCGCCCGGCGGCCGAGTTTTGGGCGTAGCGCGCTCGCAGCGCGCTTATGTTGCGTCTCTCGGATTCATGGTCTGTCTTGGGGTCGTGGAGCAAACAGAGAGTTTGCTTCGCGTGCGGCGGTGCGTCGTCACGAAAGTTTCCTGATGCGGTGGCCCATTCGTCGTCAGATTCTGTTTCCCTCTTGGCGGCCGTTGGGACCATTGCGCTGACCACGTCGTGGCTGGCGGTGCGGCGAAGCGAACAGGTCACGGTCACGCGGCTGCGCGGCGTCCTCCGGACGCTGGAATCCGCGACGTTCCCTTTCTCGCCCAATGTACTCGAGCAGATGCGGGGACTAACGGACGCCCACTTCATCGTGCTCGACCGACGGGGAAACGTGATGGCCTCGACCGTCGCACTGGAAAGGCCCTTCCCCCGATGGGCGGATTCGGTGCCGGTGTCGGAAGACTTAGACGGTTTGTTGGAGTATCCGCTGGTCTCGGTCGGCGGCGATCCGTACTTTGCCGCGCGGCTGCAAGCCGAACGGCCCGGTGAGGCGGCTTGGCTCATCGTTCTTTATCCAGTGCGCAACTGGCGAGAAGATCGTTGGAATGCGGCTTGGCCGCCGCTGGCGATTGGGGCGACGACTCTGTTGGTCATGGCCGCTGTGTCGGGGCTGTTGGCGTCCCGGCTGGGCCGACGCATTCGCAGCGTGCAACAGCTCTTCGCCCGCATCGCAGAAGGGCAGTTCGCCCACGTCCCTGTCGCGGCGCCGCGCGACGAGCTGGCCGACCTGCTCGTCTCGGCGAACCGACTCTCCGACCGGTTGAAACAGATGCAGCAGACAATCCGCCAAACGGAACAGCTCCGAGTTTTAGCTCAGATCGCTGGCGGTTTGGCTCACCAACTCCGCAACGACATCACTGGTGCCCGCATGGCATTGGAATTGCATCGGAAGCGCTGCGGGACGGCCAAGGGCGACGAAAGCCTGCGCATCGCTTTGCGGCAGCTCGTGTTGACCGAGGACCACGTCCGATCATTCTTGGCTTTTGCTCGGCGAGACCAAACAGCATCCCCAGTGACGGCTGATGTACGGGCGTTGCTTGAAGATATCCGTTCGCTTTTGCAGCCAACGTGTGAGCACACGGGGGTCAAGCTGGACCTGAGCGTGAACTTGCCTGAGGAGGCCGCCATGGTGGGCGCGGGTGAGGCGCTTCGGATCGCGGTCATGAACCTGGTGTTGAACGCGATCGAGGCGGCGGGATCGGGGGGGCACGTCTGGATTCGCGCCGATCGCGACGCAGACACCGTGCGGCTGGAAGTGGTCGACACGGGCCCGGGCCCTCCGAGCGAGATTCAAGCGGACCTGTTCGAGCCGTTCGTCACGTCGAAACCGGAAGGCGTCGGGCTGGGGTTGGCGATCGCTCGACGCGTCGCGGAAGAGCTGGGCGGGGCTCTTTATTGGCAGCGTCAGGACGGTCGCACCGTCTTTACACTGTGTTGGCCGATCGGGGATGGTAAACTGGATCTGGCGGAGAAGCTCCCGCCAGAGCGTGTGCCGAACCCGATCCCCACGTCGACGCCGCCATAGCGGTGTATCCGATCCAGCTTTTCAGAGATTCGCACCGTGTGGAAGAGGTCTCCATGAGCCGCGTGTTGATTGTGGACGATGAACCAGCCATTTGTTGGGGGTTCCGTGAGCTGCTTGCCGAAGACGGCCACGACGTGCAAATTGCCCCCTCCGCCGAAGAAGGCTTGCAATTGGCGGAGCAGCATCGGCCGGACGCGGTCATCCTGGATGTGCGGCTTCCGGGTTTAGACGGTCTGTCGGCGATTGAGCATTTCCGACAACGAGTGGGCGACGTGCCGATTATTGTCATCACCGCCTTCGGCAATTTGGACACAGCCGTGCGGGCCATCGAGCAAGGGGCGTTCGACTACTTACCGAAACCGTTCGATTTGGATCAGGTGAGCGAGGTGGTCCGTCGAGCGCTGCGCGAAGGCTCGGGGGAAAAGCCACTCATGCGCGGCGACGCGGATGGTGGTCTGGCAGAGGGCCCCGATGCGATCATCGGCCAGTCGCAGGCGATGCAGCAGGTCTTCAAGAAAATCGCGCTGGCCTCACGAACCGACGTCTCGGTTTTGATCACTGGCGAAAGCGGCACGGGGAAGGAGCTGGTGGCCAAAGCGATTCATCGCCACAGTCTGCGGAGCGACGGGCCGTTTGTGCCTGTCTGTTTGGCGGCGCTCAGCCCCAACGTCATTGAAAGCGAATTGTTTGGCCACGTTCGGGGCGCGTTCACCGGAGCCGACAGCGACCGCAAGGGGCTGCTGGAGCTGGCGCACGGCGGCACGGTTTTTCTGGATGAAATCGGCGACGTGCCTCTGGCAATTCAAGTGAAGCTGCTGCGGGCCATCGAGCATCGCGAGGTGGTGCCGGTCGGTGATGCGCGACCGCGGCGAATCGATTTTCGGGTGATCGTCGCCACGCATCAGTCGTTGCCGGAGCTGATTGCCGCCGGACGCTTCCGCGAGGACTTGTACTATCGGCTCAGCGTGTTTCAGATCGAACTGCCTCCGCTGCGTGACCGGCGCGAAGACATTCCCGTTCTGGCCGAGTACTTTTTGCGGCAGCTCGCCAGCCGCTCCGGCAAAGCTCAGACCGCCAGAATGCCGGCGGCTGAATCGATCGGTGTCCGGTTCGATCAAGAGGCGGAATCCAATGGAACGGGGTTACCGGCCCAGCGGTTCACCGACGCGGCTCTTCGCGAATTGATGGCTCGCCCGTGGTACGGCAACGTTCGGGAACTTCGCAATGCTGTGGAGCACGCGGCCGTGGTCTCGCGCACCGGCGAAATCGGCCCGGAAGCGCTGCCCGACCCGCTCCAGTTTCAAACCGGTCGTCCGGAATCGCTGGATGAGATGCTCCGACGCTACACGGAAGCTTGGACTTTGCGCGCGACCGACAAAGAAAGACGGACTGAGCGCGAGGGCGATCTGCACCGGCAGTTCCTGCGTGTGGTGGAACCTGTACTGCTCCAAACAGCGGTGAAGGCGTGTCATGGCAACCGAGCGGCAGCGGCCCGGCTGCTGGGCATTCACCGCGCCACGCTCCGGCAGAAACTACGACAGTACGGGTTGGAAACCGTCCGGGAACCGATCGCGGAAGAAGAAGAGTAGGCCCCGAAAGCCGTTTAAGGCTTGGCCGGACGTTCGGTCGAGCTGGACGATCGCGCCGGACGGACTTCGAGGAGCGCTCGGCTGCGCGTTGGCAACGAGAACCGCAGCTCCGTCGGCTGACGCTGCGCGCCGTGGCGCGGCGGGACCCGGAATGTGTCGCACCACTGCACCGCGTCGATTCGGCCGTCTCGATCGACATCGCGGCCCAGTGTGGCCTGATAGCGGCCGGGCTCCAATTCCCACAGTAGCGCGGAGATGCGGCGCGACTGCTGGTCGAAATCGTACAAGTGGACTTGCAGACCGGTGGAGCTGTTTTCCCGCACCAATGCGCAGAAGTTTTGACCCACATCGCGCCACGTAACGGCGAACTGCGGCCAAACCGCTTCGATTGGTCCCGGACCGCCCAGGTACATCAGGCACAACGCCGACTCGGTCGATTGCACCTTGTGAGCCAGGTGATCGTTCGACGTCACGCGCGGTTCGCTTTTGTCGTAAAACCAATAGGTGAAGGCGCCCCACTTGTCGGTGAGGCACGAGCTGAGGTTCCAGCCCAAGCGGGCCAGATAGTCGTCGTCGCCGGTGACGAGCCAGCCCAGATAAAGCTGAGCCCCGGCCGTGCGTCGCGACTCACGGTACGCGCCGACCGTCAGTGGCCGGTCGACATACCACAGCTTCGGGTCCCGGCGGTTTAGCAGCACGTAGCTTTTGACGCCGTCGATCAGCGTCTCCTCGCCCGGCGCGCCAAGGCCGGATCGAACTGCCGGTCGCCGGTTGCGCGGCGGTAGAGGATGGCGACCAGAGCAAGCTGTTCGAGCAGACCGGTCCAGTCTTCATCCTTCACCTGGTCCAGCGTGCCGGCCGATGGAATGCCGCCGACGGACCACTCAAGCAGCGTCTTGCGCAGCAATGCCCGGATCGGCTCCAAATACTGCTCGTCGTTCGAAACAAAGTAGCACCCGATGAGGTGAAACAGTGTAGCTCGCATGGACGAAATCCGCGCGTGTGTGCCAACCGTGCGTCCGGACGGCCACAGAATCCGCTCGGGTAACAGGCCCGCGATGCGATCCGGTCCATCGACCGTGGCCGCCGCCTGCACCCACGTGCGGCCGTAATCGAGCATGATCCGCCGGCACAGCTCGTCGCCACGGGCCCAGACGGCGTACATCGCCGGCTTGAGCGCCTTCGCTGATTCCGGGATGTCGAACGGCCGATCCTTCTCGCGCGTGACCGGCTTAAGCGTTTTCGGATCGAAACCAAAAAAGTCGCTGCGGAATTGCAACCAACCGCGCTCGTTGCGGCTTAGAAAATGCTCGGCCATGGTCGCGATGGTCCGGCGACACCGTTCGGCCCATTTCGGGTTCCGCCAGTCGATCACGACCATCCGCGGCTGGCTGTAGCTTGTGTTTTCCGCCGCATGCTCCACGTCCGTCAAACGGTCGTAGCCGAACCGTTCGAGAAACGGCCGGCTGCGCCAGACGCCGTCGGCCAGCAGCTCCAACGAACGTCGCACTTTTTGATCGTCCTGAGCCAGCACCAACACAGGCCAACCGCAGACCAGTTCGACGTCATCTTCATAACCGGCCCCGAACTGGCCGTCCGGTTGTTGATGGTCGATCCAGTAGTAGGCCCACGTTCGCAGCCGAGCCATTGCGTCGCGTTGAGCCAAAGCCCACTCAGGCGGATTCAAGGCCCGGAACCGTTCGGTCTCGACGCTGATGCGCTCGAGCGTTGCCTGGTATCGGCGAGACTCCTCGATCAGCGCCAAACGCTGCTTCAGAGCCGCTAAACGGCGTTGGACGGGGCCAGACGTGTTGGATTGGCTTTCCAGCGAACCAATCAGCTTCTGCAAAACCTCCGGATCATGACCCGCGTCGGCCGGCGTGGGCGGAAACGGGCTAGAATGAAGCTGCCGCTGCGGCTCCCCCTTCGCCGCACCAACGGTCAGCTCGGCGATGTGAGCGAATGCGTTGTCCGGCCGAGCGGTCCCAAGTAGCCGCAGCCGCAGCCGATCCACTCGGACAGCGGGAAACCGCACCCGGATCGTCGTGTCCCTGTTGCCGCGCACCCGGGCCAACGGGTGAGCCCCGTCCCAGACGTCACCCAGCCCCCCGTACAAATCGAAGTCCGTCAGCCGAAGCTGGCTTTTCAGTCGGGTGGTGATAATCTCGACCGAATCGACCACGCTCGCCTTCTCCAGGCGCACGTCAATGTCAATCGGATTCAGCGCCAAGTCGCCCGGTCCGCTGGACCACCACGTGGCCGGATCACCGTCCACCATCCGCATCGCGTCGGCTTGCTCACCGGCGATGCGCGACCGCGCTGTGATGCGAATCGCTTTTGCTTGAAGCGAGGGCTCATCCGAGATCTCATCCGGTGGGGTTGCGACGGCAAGCTGACAGACTGCCCACAAAACGGCCGGTACTCCTCGACGCAAGAGAACGCCGATTCTTTCGATGTTCATGCTCGGCTCCGAGTTTGGTCGGTGTTGACAAAGGATCCAATCTGCTGAGGGCCAGCCCGCAACTAGGCCGAGCCAACCGGCGGGCAGCCGACAGGGTCTTGCACATGCCGCCCACTTCGCCGATGGCTCAGCAGCAGCTCGCTCATCCGCCCGCATCATTTGCTCAAATTGTAAATGTTGTCGCTCGTGGGAATCGATGTCGGACCGGAGATCAGCGAGAAACCCGACTCGACGGCGACCTAAAGAACGAGCGGGTCCGGCCAGCGGCGAAACGGCCTCGGGAAGTATTTCATCGGCGCAAGATCACGCAGGGCTCACATTTGATGCAGGAACCAGTACGGCGACGAACGCTGAGGGAGTCTGTCGACGGCTCCTTCACGCGGGCTTCTCGGACTGCATCATGCGAAACGCTCGCATGCAGTAGGCGAAGCCGCTGTAAGCGGTCAGACCGACGGCGGTCCAAAGCAGGATGTCGCGGATCAGTTTGAACGAGATGGACCAGTCGGCTCCAATCGGCACCTGCAGGGAAGCCAGCAACGGACTGAGCGATAACAGGCTGAAGGTCAGAGCGATGCACTGAAAGACCATCTTCAGCTTCCCACTCAGCGCCGCCGAGAAATCCCGGCCCTGTCGCTCCAGAAACGCTCGCAGGCTGGTCACAAACATCTCCCGGGAAACGACAATCAGCACCATCCAGGAATTGATGCCGGAGTCCAGCTTGCGTTCCAGCAGAAAAATGAACGTGCCGCACACGATGATCTTGTCGACGAAAGGATCCAGAATTCGCCCCAGCGTCGTGACCATTCCGTAGCGGCGGGCGATGAAGCCATCCAGCGCATCCGTGGCCGCGGCGATCACAAAAACGACTGCCGCTGTGATCCAGAATCCTTCCACGTAGATGAGCGTGAACAGCACCAACGCCAGAACAAGCCTCGAGAGCGTGATCAGATTGGGCCCGTTCAAAGCATGCGCCCATAGAGTCGCCGACCGATCGGCCCGGGCGGCCGGAGCGGTTGTCGGGTCCGACTTGTCATTCGTGGCGACCATGCGCTCACGCACCTCATTCCTCGGGACTCAAAACTCCGACTAGATCGTACCCACGTCGCTCCACAATCTCAACGGGAACCATCTCGCCCGCCTCGATGCCTTCTCCTGTCACAAAGACCACACCATCGATGTCAGGCGCGTCGGCGTAAGTTCGGCCCTGCCACACGCCGTCGCCAGCCGGTGCATCAATGAGCACATCCAATTCCAAACCGACCAGCGCGTCGCCGAAGGCAAACGCATGCGGCTGTTGCCGTCGCATTAGCTCGTCCCGCCGAGCCTCTTTGACCGGCTCGGGCACCTGATCGGGTAGCCGGTCGGCCGGAGTGCCCGGTTCCCGCGAAAACGTGAAGACGCCCATCCGCTCAAACGCCGCTTCCTCGACGAACGCCACCAACTCCTCGAATTGCTCGTCCGTTTCGCCCGGAAAGCCCACCAAGAACGTGGTCCGAAGCACCAGATTGGGAATCTCCGATCGCAGCCGCTCGATCAGTTCCCGGGTCTGTTGGCCGGTCACTCGCCGTTGCATTCGCTTCAGAATCGCGTCACTGATGTGCTGCAACGGTATGTCCAAATAAGGCAATATTTTCGCTGACTCGGCGATCGTCCGGATCAGTTCGTCCGTGATGTGAAGCGGGTAAAGGTACAAGAGCCGAATCCAGTCGATGCCGTCGACCTGTTCCAGTTCCCGCAGCAGCTCGGCCAGCCGCGGTTCGCCGTACAGATCGATGCCGTAATACGTGGTGTCTTGGGCGACGAGGATCAGTTCGCGCACGCCGTCGGAGGCCAGCTCCCGCGCTTCGTCCACGACCATCTCGATCGGCTTCGTCACGTGCTTGCCGCGCATCTGCGGGATGGAGCAAAAGGTGCACGTGCGGCTGCAGCCTTCCGAGATTTTCAGATAGGCCAAATGGGGCGGCGTGATCCGCAAGCGGGCTCGATCGTCCAGAGCCCGCACCGGAGCTGGTCGAAACAGCTCGCGTTGTTCCTTGACTCGGCCCACCAACCGCTGCGCAACGCGATGAATCTCATCTCGGCCGAAAACTCCGACGAGTTGGTCTATCTCGGGGATTTCATCCAGCAGCTCCTGCCCCAGGCGTTCCGGCAAACAGCCGGCCACGATGATGCCCCCCAGTCGCCCTCGGCGTTTCAGTTCGGCCATCTCCCGGATCACCGATCGAGACTCTTCGCGAGCGCTCTCGATGAACCCGCACGTGTTGACGATGACAAAGTCGGCTCCGTCCGGCTCCGACACAAGTGCATAGCCGTCTAGAGCCAATGTTCCGAGCATCTTTTCGCTGTCGACCAGATTCTTCGGGCACCCCAGGCTGACAAAGGCGTACGTTGCTGGCTTGGCCGGCGAAGGCTCCGACCACGGCGGACACTCTTCCGCTTGCCGACGGCAGGCATCTCGCCGGGAGGCTCGTTCCGCCGGGTGCCGAACCACCGCGCGGTGTTCGTCCGCTTGGCGGCTATCGGCCGACAATCGGGAATCGTCGAATTGGATATCTTTCATGGCACCTCTTGCCAGAACAGTAGCGAGAAGAACGGTTTCTTAGGGAGTCTATCAAGCCGGGATCTTTCGTCAACGGGGCCGTTTTTTGAGCCAGCGGCCTGAGCCGCTGACTGGCAGTCGACGGGCTCCACCTGGGACGCGGACAAAAGACAGCATTCAGCGGGGCATAGCATCCGGGGCCAATCGTCGCCGGGTCCGAAGCCCTACGCACGACTGCAAGACAATCACCGCGCCCGGCCAAGCCGTTTCAAGCGACCAACGACACGGAGGCCAGCACGAGGAAGGCTGCCACCGTCACGACGGCAACCAGAGCTGTGCTCATCGCCGGCCGCCCCGGCTGGACGACGGTCTGTAAGTCCCGCGGCGGTCGCTCGGCGCTGACGTAACCGGGGTTCCAAAGGGTTCCGTCAGGGAGGACAAATTGGATGCGTGTCTGCCAGATCCACCGCCCCAAAGCCAACGAGCTGACGATGGCCAGCACGGTGACGGCCAGCGGCCAGTCCATGTCGGCCGTGAGCTCGCCACCTGCCCCCACTTCGGACGTCTTCAGCACCGACACGGCGATTGCGTTGTTCAAGAAGTGCAACCAAATCGGCGCCCAAAGGCTATGCGTCGCCAAGTAAACCAGATGCAAGAAAACGGCCAAGGGGATCAAAGCGACGGCGTGAGCCGGATGCATGTGGACTCCGGCGAACAGCAGTGACGTCAGCAGGATGCCGCCGACGATCCCACGGCGAGCGACCAGACCGGTCCCGATCACGCCGCGAAACATCAGCTCTTCTCCAAAAGCGGGCGCGGCGGCCAACAGCAGCAGCAACGCCGGCCAAGGCGTTGTTTCCGAAAAACTCCGGATGGCGTCCATCGTTTCGAATTGTTCCAATTGCCACAAGATGGGAACGTGCTGCCCCAGAGCCTTCCACGCGGCCAAGCACCAATGGTGGAGCCGGCCACAGGCGAAGGAGAGCGGCAACGACAGAACTGCGATCAGAGCAGCCTGCCTCACGGACAAGGGGGCCAAACCAAGCAATCGCCATGCTCTTCGGCCGTACCGACTGGCGGCCACGACCATCGCAAAAAGGACAAAAACGAACATCTCA
>JAADHY010000134.1 GCA_013151585.1 Planctomycetota bacterium | reverse complement strand
CAGCCGGCCCAGTTCCTTTCCGACCTGCTGTGACCGAGTCCTTAAGGATGAGACCGTGCGCGTGGGGGGCGGGGTGTTTGCGCCGCTTTGGATGGGAAAGCGGCCGGGGACTGCCGCACTCGAAGGCTACTCGACCCGGTACATGGCCACGTCGTCCAAATAGACTTCTTCCCCCGGCTGAAAGCCGTCGACGATCACAATCAGGCGGACGCGGGAGACGGGTTGGCCTTGGATTTCGGCGGGGATTAAGCCGGAAACGGCGATCGCGGTCCAATCCGTTGCGGTGGCGGGTACGCTGTGAGCGATGCTGGGGAGGTTGTGGCCTTGCTCGTCCAGCGGTGTCATGTTGATCGTGACGGTGGCGTTGCTTTCGGGCTGTTTTGGCACGCGGAAGTAGCCGACGGCGGCGTAGTAGCCGGGCGAGACCTTGAGCGCCTGATGGGGGCCGCCGCGTTTGACGCCGCGGCAAAGGATGCCCCTTTGGCCTGTGCGTGCGGCTGCGTTGGCAACCGTCATCCGGCCGATGCCCCACTTGACCCATGGCGACCACGGTTTCGGCCAGCGGCCATCGGGCGACTCGAAAGAGGGATTCGATGAAATGGGTTGCGATGTGGCATCGGCAACGGTCAGAACAGCACGCGCCTGACGGCGAGCCTCGCCGGTCGCGGTTTCGGCCAGTTGTTCCACGCGAATCTTTACGCGCTGGCTGCGGCCGATCCAATCGAGCAGACCCCAAATTGAACTTCCGCCCCAGCCAGCTCCAGAAAGGAGCGAGTAGCGCGACGGCGGCAGCGGATGCACCAGGACCGGATGCCGGACAAATTCTTCGGCCAGTCGCAGCCGCTTGCGTGCCATTTCGAGCTTCTCGAGGGCTTGGTTTATCGAGGCGAGCGCCTCCGTTTCCGTCCGCGGGACGGCTAGGACTTTCGAACCGGCCCCCGCATACGCCAGCGCGCTCGCCTCGTAATACTCGAAGGCTCGCAACAATAGCTTCGCACGAGCCTTTTGTTTTTCCGTCCGGGCCAGTTTCACGGCGCGCTCGAGCAGCTCGCGGCTGCGCCGGATGTCGGGCTTAGTCACCTCGGCCAGATAAGACGGGTTGTTGAACCGCAGGTATTGGCCGCCTTGGGTGAACCACGCGGAATTCAGAACACGACGGGTCCAGAAGTCCTCCCAAAGCGTGTAGTATTCAGCCAACGCATCGGCGGCGTCCGGGCCGACCGCTCGCACGTACCAGTCGCGCAGCAAGACATCCACGTCCTGATGCGGGTCCCACAGCAGTTTGAGCGTTGCGTACAGCTTCGGGCCTTCGCCCCAGTTCGGGTACGCTTCGGCATAGAACGCCCGCACGCCATTGGCCTGAGCAAATCGCAGGTAGTCGGCCATCAGGTGGAACCAAACGCGCGGCACGCAGTACGGCGTGCCGTAAATGTAGTCGTACCAGCCGACCACAGGACTGGTGCGATGCCACCATCGCGTCAACCGCTCGCCCTCGGCACGCAGATCGGGGTCGGCCCACTTCATGCGGTCGTAGGTCATGTAGGGAATGATCCGCGGATGCACCTTGATGCGCGACGGCGGCTGAGCCACTTCGCTGTAGGCCAAGCAGCCGAACCACTTGTCGGGATGCTTTTCGAGCACTCGCTCGACCACCCGGTTGCACCAGGCGTAGTAGCGGTCCGAGACGTTGCGCCGGCCGAGGAAGTTCGGCTCCGGCGGGTCCTGGGCCCGACAACGCTCGCACTGGCAGTGCCCACTGCTGTCGGTGACGCCAAGCGAATACGAGGTCGCCTCGGGATGCTGATCGAAGTACCGGCAGATGGTCCTTGCGGCTTCCTCGACGATTCCCGGAGCCGAGAAGCAGGGCTGCCAGCCATGAGTGTGATCGTTGGGCGGGATGTACCGCTTGCCGCTTCGGATCGGAAAGAATTCCGGATGCGTCTTCGCGTACTTGCTCGGCGGGAACAGATTGAGCAGGTTGTGATGAAACGAGACTCGCCCGTGCATGCGGTTGCGCCGCGCCCAATTGGTCTGCACGGCGCCGACCAGCCCGCTGAACTGGCGCGAGAAAAACGCCGGTTCGCTGCGGATGTCCGTGCCAACGGGAACCTCGATCGCCCGACGTTTCGGCACATCCTCGCCGTCTGGTCCAGGCATCAGCCAGCGCACCCCGACGAAGCGTTCCAGAAATTCGCAGACGCCGAATTCGGTGCCCCACGGTGTTGGGCCGACGATGACTACGTTGCTCGAATCTGACACCTTGATGAGAAATCCGTCATCGTCCAGGCTGTCCCGTTTCAGCCCAAGCCCCTCGACGTACGGGTCGCGTCCTACGTGGATTGTGACGGGCACCCGGCCAGAGTCCCTCGCCGCATCGGCTCGTTTCTTCGCTCCGTTCGGTTCCAGTGGTCCAGGTCTCGCCGTGATGCCACTGGTTGCATCTTCGGCACTGAGCACTCTGAGCTTCGCACCAGAGGCTCGCTGGACATACTCGACCAGCAGCTCGGCGGCGTCCCGCGTCTGGGCGTCCGCCTCGTTGCCGACGACCACAACCGAGCGGGCTTCGCCATGCTCGACGATCCGCACCGTCTTTTCCGCCGCGCCCGTCCCCGCGCTACTCAGACACAAGAGAACTCCGACCCGAAGCCAACTCTCAGCAAACATGGGCCCTCCTCAATACTCCAACCAGCCACCGCATCTTTCAAAAACGCAACATCGCCCGAACGAGCGTAACCGCTCCCCGCGGCCTTATCATCACCAAGGCTATGCCGAGGCCGGATGGAAATGTCGTAGCTGAACTCGCCAGAGTTTGGCCAAGAGCCGCACATCACCAAAGTCTGGCGACTTCGGCGACCTCCACGAAAGGAAAAACCAAACCGGCCGCGGCATAACAGCAACGGTTTCCGGCCCTTGGCTTGGTCCTCAAGTTGCGGTGGCAGCGCGGTTGCAAAGCGTGATAACGCTGACAGGTCGCCAGAGAATAACGTGCTCATTTTGTAGGTAGGATGGACATTCCTGTCCGTCATCTTCTTGACGGACTAGAAAGCCCATCCCCCATCCCGAGCCGCACAACCTATTCTCGGACGGTTCCTCACGGTTCCCAGCCCGGGCGGTAGTCGCGGTACAGGTACTTGTTCGCTGCGGCCACGTTGGTGATGCGCATCTGTTGCGGATCGAACTGCACCTTCCGCCCGGCACGCAACGCGACGGTGCCCAAATTGTGCGTGTCAGAGATCGCGCGGGCCGTCAAGAACGTACCCGGCGATTGCGGGCCGCCGTGGCATTCTTCCAACCACGCGCTGTGGCGGTTGTGTCGGCCTCTTCTGTGTCGCTCCGAATCGCGAGCCAAAACGGCCGTGACGTCCAACGGCTCCCTTTTGCCGCCAGCGAACAACTGTGGGTTCTGGCCCATGAACCCGGCCAAAATGCAGCCCTTCTCGCCAACGAACAGGATGCCCTCGCGCGAAAGCGTCACGCCGTGCGCTTCCAGCTCGTCCGGCAACCGTGGCTTGAAACCGCCGTCGTACCAGAACAGCTCCAGTGCCGGTTCCTTTCCTTTCGCCGCGAATCGGAACCGAATCTGACAGCCGGCCGGATAGGAAAAGTCGTTGCGCTTCACGCGGCTGACATGGTCGACGATTTCGCACGAGTGCGTGGCCCAGGCTTCGGCGCTGATGGGCGAGTCCAACCCCAGCGTCGTGAAGACGGGCCACAGGCTGTAAATCCCCATGTCGGCCATCGACCCGCCGCCGAAATCGTACCAGCCGCGAAACACCGTGTGCGTGTAATGCGGATGATACGGCCGGTCCCGCTCCGGGCCGAGCCACAACGGCCAGTCAAAACCTTTGGGAATCGGCGGCCGGTCTTTGGGAATCTCCGTGTACTGAGGCCACACGGGACGGTTCGACCAGTTGTGAATCTCGCGCAGCCGCCCGATGACGCCCTCCTTCACACAGGCGGCAATGGCCGCGTTGCCCGCGCCGACTCCGTACGCCAACAGGTGCGTCGCCACGCCCGTCTTGCGAGCCGTCTCGACGACCAACCGCGCCTCGGACAGCCGGTTCGACAGCGGCTTGTGCATCAGCACGTGCTTGCCCTTGCGCATGGCGGCGATCGAAATGACCGCATGCAGATGATCGGGCGTCATGACCTTGACGGCGTCCAGATCCTTTTCCTTCTCCAGCAGCTCGCGGAAGTCGGCGTAGGCGCGGCAGGCGCGAAAGCGGTCGGCCTTGCGCTGTTTGGCGTAGTACGTATCAACCACCAGCCGGCCGACTTCGCGTCCGCCCGGACATCCGCTCTGGCCCTCCCGCCATTTCGGATCGCTCAAGTACTTGCGGATCACATTGCGGATGCTGTTCTTGCCCCATTCGACGTAGTCGTTGCTATCGGCGTTTGGATCGCAGACGGCGACGATCTGAATCTTCGGGTCCGCCAACAGCGGGCCCAGTTCGCGGAAGCCTTGCGTGCCCATGCCGATATGAGCCAGCGTCAGCTTTTCGCTGGGAGCCACGTGTCCCGGCCCGCCCAGCACATGCCGCGGCACAATCGAAAACACTCCCGACGCCGCCGTCGTCCCCACAAACGCCCGACGATCGATGCGAATCATGCTGCTGTCCTCCCCACTAACTCGGCCATAAGTCGCGATACATACACATCAAGAGTCGCGAGGCTCGCCATTGGCCACGTCCGCTTTCTCCGGCTCGGTTACTGAGACGCGGCGCACCAGTCTGTCCCCCACGGTCGCTTGGCGTTGGCGCATATCCTCAAAGATGGCTTTCACGTCGTAATTGAACTTCGCGCACAGTTCATCACGCACGCGACGAACATCAGCGACAATCGGGTCTTCCCACATCGGTTTACGCTGCCATCAATTCTTCCGGTCCTTTTCGCGGCCTGCTCCGGATCCCCCGCGGAAGCTTCGTCGATCACCACCTGAGACACATAGCAGTCAAAGTCCTCGCGCCTATGATCCCACCAATCCCGAGTCACGTGCTGGTGCGCAGCGACGAGCAAATCGCGGCTCGGCCGCGACACCAGGTAACTCAGAACGGTCGTCTCAAGGTAAACGGATTCCACTGGATTCTTTCCTCTTCCCCTCCAGGCCAGAGTACGTGCCCGTGTCTGAACCGCGTGCTTCCGCGCCTGCCACTCACGATCACACGCAGCGACCCGTTACAAGAAGCGATGTGTCCGCACGAGGCACCAAACCTGACTCCCTTGCGAGTTACATCCTACCGCGCCCGCAGCGCACGGAGCAATCGGGGACACCAACAGATGAAGAACGCACGCACGAAGAAAGCGTGCAGAACTGCGTGACCGAAAGCGCTGCGAGTTCCGGCCAGCAAGCCACATCACCGCGGAATGGGGAACAGCACGCCCGTGGCGAAATCGGGACCAACCATTCCACACT